>CAZNRJ010000196.1:0-7131 GCA_964574945.1 uncultured Ohtaekwangia sp.
CTCAGATCCGATTCCCGTTGAAAGGGCAGCAGGCATTAAACCGATAGCGGCCATAAGGGCAGTCATGATTACGGGCCGGGTTCTTATTTTCACCGCTTCTGCTATAGAAGGGATCAACGCAAGTCTCTTTTTCAAATTATTATGAAATTCTGAAATCAGGATGACTCCGTTCTGAATACAAATGCCAAACAACGCAATGAACCCTACGCCAGCCGAAATACCAAAATTCATTCCCGTAAGGTGAAGTGCAAAAATTCCTCCGATCAGCGCAAAGGGCACATTGGAAAGCACGAGCGATGCATCCTGGATGTTGCCAAATAAAATAAACAGCAGCACAAAGATTAAGATCAAGCTGATGGGCACTACTTGACCTAATCGTTTTGTTGCGCGTACCTGGTTTTCAAATTCACCCGTCCAGCCAATGGAATACCCGGCAGGTAGTTTTATCTGTTTTGTTATGTTGGCCTGGGCTTCGGCAATGGTGCTGCCCAAATCGCGTTCGCGAACGGAGAACTTTACGCCTATAAAACGTTTTGTGTTGTCGCGATAAATAAAAGCCGGGCCGGTAGTTTTTTGGATCGTAGCGATTTCCTGCAAAGGAATTTTATCACCGCGAAGGGTGGGCACCATAATACGCATGATGTCTTCTTCATCCTTGCGATAATCTTGCTGGTACCGGATTCGAATATCAAACTTACGATCGCCTTCATATTTTTCAGTAGCTGTTTTTCCACCGATCGCCATTTCAATGGTGCTTTGGGCTTCTGCTTTTTGCACTCCATAGATGGCCATTCGTTCTTCATCTAACACCACACTGATTTCGGGCTGGCCGAGGTTACGCAGGATGCCAACGTCTTTAATTCCAGGCACGTCTTTAATTTTTTCGATTACCTGGTTTGCAATTTCATCCAGCTTGTTCAAATCATCGCCATAGATTTTAACCGCATTGGATGCATTAATACCGGCAACGGATTCCGCAACATTGTCGATTATGGGTTGCGAATAATTATAAACAATGCCCTGGTATTTCTTCAACTCCTTATCCATTTCTTCCACCAAGCCATCCATAGAAATTTTGCGGTTCCATTCCGTTTTTGGTTTTAGGTTTACCTGCATTTGCACATAGTAAAAACCGCTGGGGTCGGTTCCGTCATTGCTCCTTCCGGTTTGCGAAAGCACACCGTTTACTTCAGGAAACTGTCGTAATTCTTTTCTAAGTATGGAAACGGTTTTTATGGTTTCGTTTAAGGAGGAGCTCATTGGCAGTTTTGCTTCTACCCAAAGAGCCCCTTCATTGAGTTGGGGTAAAAACTCTGTGCCCATCCATTTTACGCTAAAGAGCGACAGCGCAAGAATGATAAACGATATTATTACACTTACTTTTTTAAACCTGAATGTTTTGATAAACCCTTTCTCTACTACGCGATTAAAAAAATCAACAATCGGATTATGTTTTTCATAAACATTCTTCTTAAGAAGAATGGAAACTAACACCGGAACTAATGTGAGGGTAAAAATCAGCGCTCCCAGTAATGCGAAGCCAAGCGTGTAGGCGAGTGGCGAAAACATTTTGCCTTCCACTTTTTGAAAAGCAAAAATCGGCAACAACGCTGAGATGATAATAAGCTTTGAAAAGAAGACGGCCTTACCAAGTCCGGTACCGGTTTTTTTAATTAACCCTAATTTGGAAAGTTTATTAAACCGCTCCATGCCGTTTTTCTGTGCATGCAAGTCAAGGGCAACAAACAAGCCTTCTACCATTACAACGGCACCGTCAATAATAATCCCGAAGTCTACTGCACCCAGCGAAAGTAAATTGGCGCTCATGCCTTTTAGTTTAAGACATAAGAATGCAAACAGGAGTGATAACGGAATGATGATGGAAACAATAACCGTGGTGCGCCAGCTTGCCATAAAAAGCAAAACGATTACGGTTACAAACAAAATTCCTTCCGTAAGATTACCCATTACTGTATGGGTGCAGTATCGCATAAGATTATCCCGGTCATAAAACACTTCCATCTTTACATCAGTTGGAAGAACGTTTTCGTTGATTTCTGAAATCTTATTTTTCAATCGGGCTAACACTTCGCTGGGATTTTCCCCTTTGCGCATCACCACGATCCCTTCAACCACATCATCATTTTCATTCAACCCTACCTGGCCTACACGCGGAGCATTAGACTCGATAACGGCTGCTACGTTTTTTACGAGCACAGGATTTCCGTTATAGCTGTCGACAATTGTATTTTCAATATCCTTGATTGAGTTTAAAAGCCCCAGGCCGCGGACTACATAGGCTTGTCCGTTTTTTTCAATCACATCGCCACCCACATTCAAATTTGCTTTTGATACTGCTTCGTATAGCTCAAGCGGGGTGAGGTCATACGTCTGAAGGTTAACAGGGTCAACGGATATTTCGTAGATTTTTTCCCGGCCGCCAAAGGCCACAACATCGGCAATGCCTGGCACGGCACGCAGCTGCCTGTCGATAACCCAGTTTTGTATCGTTAACAACTCGCGTGTATCGCGGGAAGGACTTGTTAATACATAACGATAAATCTCGCCCGTTGGGCCATAAGGAGGCTGCACATCAGGCTCTACTTCTTCGGGCAACCGTACATTGCGCAATTGATTGTTTACCTGCTGGCGCGCAAAAAAATCTTCCACCTCATCTTCAAAAATGATTTTGATGACAGACAGCCCGAACATAGTAATGCTGCGCACATTTGTTTTGCGCTGCACGGAGTTCATGGCAATCTCAAGGGGAGTAGTTACAAACCGTTCTACTTCTTCAGCGCTTCGTCCGTTCCATTCGGTAACAATAATTATTTGCGTGTTGGTTACATCAGGAAATGCTTCTATGGGTATGTTGACAAAACTTATCCAGCCGGCAATTGTTAAAATGCCTACCCAGAAAAAGGTAAAGAGTTTATTCCTTAACGAAAATGAAATAATTGAACGGATGAACTTATTCATAAGATGTACCCCCAGTTAGTCGTTCAAAGCATCATAAATCATCAAGCCACTTTTTGAAATCACTTTCTCGTTTTCCTCCAACCCCGAAAGAATGTACGTGACGTCATCTAATTGCCTGTAAACTTCTACCTGCCGGGTTTCAATCTGCGTGCGGCTTTTAAAAACCATCACCCAATTTTTACTTTTATCAAAAATGATAGAAGAGGATGGAACTGCCAGCAGCTTTTTATTTTCAGAATACTTTAATGTGATGGTTGCATTCATTTCAGGTTTTAAGAGCAGGTCGGGATTGGTGATTTTTACCAGGATTTTCATTGCCTTGGTTGTAGGGTCAATGGCATTAAAAATCCGGTCTACTTTGCCCGAAAAGATTTTTTTGGGATAGCTGATGGTTTTTACTTCAGCCTCGTACCCAACCTGCACAAGGGGTATGTCGGATTCATTCACATTGGCAAGCACCCACACTTCATCTATTTGGGCAATGGAAAAAATAATATCTGCTTTATCGCTTCTGAGTTGTTCGTTTTGGGTAATGTTTTTGTAAACAATGAACCCGCTGATGGGTGCGGTTATGTTAAAGAGGGAGCCTTCGCGCAAGCCATAGATACGATAGACTTCTTCAATGCGTTCGAGTTCGGCCTTTGCCTTTAGGGTTTCTTTTTGGGCAGCAATAACATCGCGTTCCGAATTTATTTTTCCTTCAAATAGCTCTTTTGCTACCTGCACATTTTTTTCGGCCAGGGCCAAATCTGCTTTTGCATCTAATAATTGACGTTGAAAGTCGGCCACTTCACTACTTCGCATAGTCGCCAGTTTTTGCCCTTGCTTGACATAGTCGCCCAACTCGATATGGATTTCCAGCACGTTACCGCTCATGATTGGATAGATGCTTGCCTGCTTATTGTTATCGGCCGCTATTTTGCCAAATAGTTTCAATTCATTCTTTACATCCTGGAGTGTGGCCGTTGTAAATTCACAACGTTCCATCATGGTGTCGCTAATTGAAAATGCAATTTCATCTTCTTCAGGCGGCTTCCCCTCGCAACCAACAAGAAGTAAAATGATACTTAATGATTTTAGGGTGTAGAGGAAAATGTCTTTTTTCATCTTAAAAGATTTTAGAGGCTGTTGCATAGTTGAGTCGCATGGCCGAATTGGCCAGGTGGTTTTTTACCCGCTCGTATTCGCCCAGGGATTCGTTGTAGGCTTCAAAAAAATCCACAAACTCCAAAATGGAAATATTCCGCTTTTGAAAATTGAGGTTTATGCCTTCAAAGACAAGATCAAAATCATCGGAATAGTAGTTTTTGATTTTGCGAAATTCAGCAATGCTAAGGGTAAGCGTTTGCCAGGCAGCAAGCACATCGGTTTGTACCTCCCTTACTTTTTGTTGTTGATATAAGTCGGCCGTTTTGCTGCCATATTCGGCCGCTTTAATATTTCCACGGTTGCGATTCCATACAGGCAGGGGAATGCTTACCCCCACATTCACCTGGTTGTTGAATGCACCGCCCCGCTGATCATACGAAGTATTAACTGCTAAATCCGGTACCGCCAATCTTTTTTGAAGTTTAAGATTGAGTAACGCAATAGCTTCTGACTGATTCGCGAGCTTTAAATCAGGCCGATGCTCCAGTGCGGTGGTCAGCAGTTCGTCATAATTTGTGGCAAATGTGAGTTGCTCAAATTGCACTTCATCTATTTGAGGTGCCAGGTAATCATTTGTTTGCAGCAGTAATTGAATATTTTGTTGTTCAATAAAATATTCACTGGCCAGGGCAGATTTGTCGTTATTGATTTTGAAGTAAACGGACTTTAACCGGATTACATCTTTAGCGGGCAGATTTCCTTTGCCAGCCTGGATTTCGAAAGAAGAGATTAGCGTATCAAGCAATGCCAATTGCCGGGCGTACTTATCTAAGGTATTGATCTGGCGATAGATTGTATAATAGCTTGTGTGCAGTTGATATTGAAGATTCCTCAGTAAATCCTCCAACTCAAGCTCAGCCACTTGTTTGTTTTGTTTGGCAAGATCTATCTCTGTCTTTCGCTTGCCGCCAAGCAGAATCAATTGTTCCAGTGAAAATGCCTTTTGACCCGATTGCCCTACATGAAATGCTTTTTGATTATCGGGATCATACGCATTAATGTCAGCGGCAATCAAGGGGTTTGGATACGCTTTCGCCTGGAGGATGAAAGCATCCTGTGCATCAATGTTATATTGCTGAGCAAGAAGTAAAAGATTCCGGCTAAGAAAAATACTATCCGCCTCAGGCAGGGAAAGCTGCAGCAAGTTTTGCCCAAAGCAGAAACAAGATGATGTCAGGAACAGGATGAAGGCCCTTGTAAATTTCACGCTGCAACATTAGATGCTGCAACCTTAAGATTCCCTTAAGACGAATAAAGATTCCCTTAACCCTTTTTAAGATTGAAGCGAAAAGAATTTTCGCCCTGGGCGGAAACAACATAAACGATTGAGCCCTGATGTAAATGGGCGATCTTATCAACCATTACTAACCCTAAGCCAATGCCGATTTTTTGCCGGCTGTTTTCACCCCGAAAGAAATACTCGAACAATCTTTCCTGCTCATAAGCCTTGAGCGTAATGCCATTGTTATTTACCCTAATGGAAATCATTTCCCCGGTGGCAGAGATTTCTACTTTTACAATTTGATTGTCGGAGTAGGCAATTGCATTTTTGAATAAATTCAGAAATGCAATCGTAAGCATTCGTTTATGCCCCATGATGGTAAACTCCTCAGCATCCGCAACCTGTTGGTGAATGGCAAGTTCAAAGTGGGCATTTGGATTTACCTGCTTTAAGCTTTCAAATACTTCAAAGATAATTTCATCTACGCGCAGGAGTTCCTTTAAAAACTGGTCTTTATTTGTTTCGAATTTAGAAATGTCGAGCAGGGTTGTAATAACCGAGGCCATTTGCATAAGGCCGTTCTTTTGAAACTCAAAATGATCTTTCCAGTTTTCGCGATTGGAGTCAGTCATCACTCTTTCTATGTTCGAAATGAGAACTGCGATGGGCGTTTTAAGTTCATGCGAAATATGATGAATGAGGTTTTTCTGATAAGAATAGGATTGGCCAACATTGGTTAACATATTATTAAAACTGCTTGCCAGCAATGCAATCTCATCCCTGGTTTTAGGGATTGTGACTTGTGAAAGGTCATTGATGTTTTTGTTACTGACGGCTATACTTAATTGAGTAATCGGCTCGGTAATTTGTTTCGACAAATACATGGCGATGGCTACCTCCAAAAACAAGGCGAGTACAAATGCCCCGGCCAAAAGCCACGCAAGAAATGTTAGCTTTCCTTTTCCATATAAGTCGTTTGCTTTGGCGATGGCGAAAAATGTTTTTCCTTTATCATCCATGCGATGTGCATACACATCATATTCTCCTTCGCGATAAGAAATTTCACTCTCCTCATGCTGAAGCCTTTTCAGGAGTTCCCCCGAAAACGGAATAGCAATGTCATCAACACTGCTATATATCATGTGGCCCGCTGAGTCGAACAACAGGATTTTTTCATCGTATAAATTATTGATGGTGGTTTCGTCTAACGCCTGCAATAAATCATGATCAATCTCTTTTACGTCAATTAATAACCTAAGGGTAGTGGTAGTCTTTTCTTTTAAACGCTGCATAAATTCCTGCTCGCGATACTCTGCCATGCTAAAGAAAACAACTAAGGAAGTTATTCCCAGCACGATGGCAAAGGTGATTGAGAAGTAAAGGATGATTCTTCTTCTAAGATTCATTTGGTTTTCCGCTTAAGAAATAGCCAAACCCCGGACGGGTATGGATAAGTTTTGGCTCGTAGTTTTTATCAATCTTATTGCGAATTGAGTTAATGAAAACCTCTACCGTATTTGTGTTAACCTCAACACGTGTGCCCCAAATGTGTTCAATAAAATCCCTCTTGGAAACAATATTGCCTTTCGATGAGGCAAGCAACACCAGCATTTCAAACTCCCGGCCGGTTAATTTTATATTCTCCCCTTTTCTTAAAACCTTTTTCGTACCAAGGTCTATCGACAGGTTTTCAATAGAAATTAATTGTGAAGCTTCGTTATTGAGTGGCCGCCTCTTTAATAATGACCGGATTCTTGCGAGCAGTTCCTGAAAATAAAATG
>CAZNRJ010000197.1:0-588 GCA_964574945.1 uncultured Ohtaekwangia sp.
CAAACGATTTGGTAACACCCTTCTCGGTTACTTTCACTTTTTGGTCAAGGTTCACCTGGCTTCTGTGTGCTTCGTCTGAGATACAGATGACATTGCTCCGGTTGGTTAGCAATTCTGTGTCTTCAGTAAACTTGTGAATAGTGGTAAGAAAAACACCACCGCTTTGTCTGCCCTGGACTAACTCTCTTAACTTGGCTCTGCTTTCTACACTAATGATTGTATTGTCACCAATGAAGTTTTTCGCATTAGTGAACTGACCTGAAAGCTGGTCATCTAAATCAGTACGGTCAGTTATTAAAACAATAGTCGGACTTTCGAAATGCTCGCTTTTCATTAATAACCTTGTGAGGTACAGCATGGTAAAACTTTTACCGCACCCAGTAGCGCCAAAATATGTTCCGCCTTTTCCGCTTCCCCCTGGCTTTTGAGCTTTCTTAATATTCTCATACAAACTTCTTGCAGCGTAGTATTGCGGATAGCGGCAAACAATTTTTTCATTTTTCTTGCTGCTGTCGGGTATGTAAATAAAATTCCTGATAATGTCTCGAAGACGATTATGGTGAAACATACCCTGAATTAATGTAAACA
>CAZNRJ010000197.1:598-7106 GCA_964574945.1 uncultured Ohtaekwangia sp.
AAACATACTGTCGATGCCGTCAACTTCCTTGGCAAGCCCTCCAGCCTTCGCTGAAGCTCCGGCAGGCAAGGCCACTCTGCGCCAAGCATAGAAAAATTCATACGGGGCAAAGAATGAACCTGCTTTGTTATTTACGCCATCGCTGATGACACAAAAAGCATTGTATTTGAACAGTTCCGGAATGTCTCTGCGGTACCGAACGGTTAATTGATTGTAAGCATCAAATATGGTTGCCTCTTCCCTGACAGCACTTTTAAACTCAAACACCACTACCGGCAAACCATTGATATAAACAATTCCGTCTGGAATGCGCTTTTCCGTTCCGATAATTTCAAGCTGGTTCACAAACTTGTAGATGTTGTTATCTTTTCCGTATTCTTCCCCGGTTTCGGCTGCTACTGTTAGTAGTTGGTCTGCTTCCGGTTGTTTGTGTTTGTTTAAACCTTTGTAGTCTATCAGTTGAATGTAAATGTCTTTGTTGTTTCTGTTCTCCCTTTTGAGGATAAAACCATCTGAAAGCATTTTGAGAAATGTTTTATTGCTCTCATACAGGTCAGAAGCAGAAAGGGATTTGAGTTGAAGAATGATAGATTTGGTTTCATTTACTGTAATGCCCTGACTGGCGTATTGTGTTAATAAAAAGTTTTGCAAATCTTCTTCTATCAATACTTCGTCCGGTTTACGGGCAATGGTAATGCCTACGTGGTGGGGAAAACCTTCCTGCCCCAACAACTCGGTAAACGACTGTTCTAATTTTGCTTCGGTGAATTTCATTTATCGTTTAATTTCCGGTTTTCATTTTCAATGTGATATCACCAATATTATACGTGTACACAGCAGCAGGCAAGAACGTAAACGTTAGCGTTTCGACTTCTTTTATACCGTGCTGATCCAGTGAAGTAACGAGTGCCTTTTCAAAATCATTGGCTTTGCAGAATTGAATTAAACTTTTTAATTCCTGTGGTTTTTCAAGATAGCGATTGCTCCATTTTATTTCTACACCCCAAACGGGTTTAAATTTTTTATCGTCGAGCAATACCAAATCTACTTCTCCTTCACTCCGGCCGTCTTTCCAGCGTGCGTATGCTAAATCAAGTTTTTCGCGGTGCATCCATTGCGATAGCACGGCTGTTTCCACCAGGTTTCCTATTTCTTTATCTGTTTCTGTTATGGGCGAAAACAGGGCCGTGCGTAACGAAGGATTGGTTAAATACACTTTAAAACTGGTTACCCGTTTAAGCCGTTTGGCGCTAATATCTACTTTGTTAAGCACCTTAATCAGAAACGCGGCCTCCAGGTATTCCAAATATTTCTTAAGCGTGTCTTTCAGGATGCCGCTTTCTTTCGCCATGGTTTCGTATGAAAATTCGTTACCGGTATTGTAGGCGATGTACGTAAAAAAACGATTTAATTCCTGCACATCTTTGATACCATACAGGCTGGGCAAATCGCGCAGCAGCACTTTATCAACAATATCGTTTTTAACATAGCGCCCCATGTCGCTTTGTATTTTTTCCGACAACACTACCTCCGGGTACCCGCCAAAGTTCAGGTATTGGATAAACTCTTTATTAAGAACCTTCACATCGTGTGTAAGACAATAGGGCATCGATTTATCGCCATACGTTATGCTGCCGTTGTAGATCAGGTGATTCATGTTTTTCAAATGAATGTATTCCTGAAACGTAAGGGGCGGAAGCATAAAATCGGTAAAACGGCCGGCACCGCTCTCGGTGCTGTGCCACTTTAATGCTGCAGCGGCTGAGCCCGACACAATGAATTTGGTTTCGGGGTAGGAATCTACCAGCACTTTCAGGTGGCGTTCCCAGTCTTTTAAGTATTGTATCTCGTCAAAAAAAACATAGCAACCTTTTAACTGATTCAGGTTTAAGGCTTTTTTGCATAAGGTTAAAATATCATCTAACCCCAGGTGCACATAAATGGGGTTGTCTATACCAATAAAAAAAATCTGTTGAGGGTTTACGGCCTCTTCCAGCAACTGGTGGATGCTGTGAAACAACATAACCGTTTTGCCCACACGCCTGGGCCCCATGAGCACCACAGCCCTGCGCACACTCTTTTCTTTTACAAAGGGATAGAACAAGTCGAAGTACAGGCGCCTGGCCATAGTGCTGTAGGCCTCCGGAATTTTTTTGGCCACCCACCAGGGGTTTTCGTACTGCAGGCGCTCGATGATTTTCTCGGCAGGAATAAGGTTTAGATTACCCATAAAACACACTAATTATACATAAATGTAAATATAAGCATGTTTAAAACAATCTATTTTAACATTTGTGTGCTGATAACGATATTCTGGCGTGTTTTTACGCATATTTGACAAGCTTGCTAGGGTCGTCACCTGCGGGGTCAGGGTTATGAAGCGGAAAAACCTGGCATTCGGGCGTAGTATGGGCACGAATAAAAGCCGTTGCATATTTCCCGAAGTTATTCCGAAGAACTGGTTTTTGGAGTTAAAAAACTGAAGTTGTATAAGTGGTGTGGAAACCTTTCCTGCTCCAACAACCCGGTAAAAGCCTTCTCTAATTTTTCTTCGGTAAATTTCACTGGCCTTTCAGCTTTTTCAATTTCTCAATATCCTTTTCTATCTCTTTCAAACTCTGCTCCTTCTGAATTTGTTTTTCCGCTACTTTATATTTTTCAAATTCAGCACCTGATTTTTCCAATGCTTTCTCATGACTTATTTTTCCGGCATGAGTCAACAATTCCCTTCCATTCAATTGCAGGACAGAGTCTAATCGGTTAATCCAATCGGTCATATACATCGGTGTTCGTTGCTGTGCCATGGTTTCGGCAAATGCCAGATATTGCTCCACTAATAAACCTAACAGTTTTATTTCATCTTCATTCAAATAATTTTTAGCAATACTTACATCCGATTTCTTTATAGGAACAGAATGCTGCTTATCGAATGATTGCATACCCAACAAAGGCAGGCTGGCATCTACTCTTCGATATACTAACTCGGCTGCTGTTTGTTCGCTGATAGCCCACAACAATTTATTCTGCACCACTTTGAAAAACTCTACGGTCTTTTCGTCTTTCGGGTCGTAATCAATGCTGGTGGTGTATATGTCTTTTATTTTCTGATAGAAAAACCGCTCCGAAAGCCGTATTTCCCGAATGCGTTCCTGCAACTCATTGAAATAGTTCATTGATGTGCCCGACTTGAATCTGTCGTCATTCAGGGCAAAGCCCTTGATAATGTATTCTTTAAGCCGTTGGGTAGCCCAAATGCGGAATTGTGTTCCCTGTGGCGATTTTACCCGATAACCTACGGAAATAATGACATCGAGATTGTAGCCATTAACCTCAACTTCTTGTGTTTTTCCGGCAATAGCACCATGCTGAGTGGTTGTCCGGAATTTCCGGACAACCACATTTTCGTCCAATTCTCCTTCCTTGAAGATATTGCCAATATGCTCCGAGATGGTTCGTTTATCCTTTCCAAAAAGTTGCCCCATTTGAGCCTGTGTCAGCCAAACGGTTTCCTCCTCCAAACGAACATCAATTTTTATGTCGCCTGCTGTGTTTTGGTAGATGAGGATTTCGCTGTTCATTTTTGGTCTAAATTTTCTGTATTACCAAAGAGATTAAACTGCTGTTTTTCAGCTTCTTTCTTTTGTCTGTAATGTTTGCCCTCAGGTGTTTCAATAGGATTATTATTTTCAAAATAATTGTTTACTCTTAAAACATCATATCCCACAACTTTTTCAAGACCTTCATTATCTATTTTCTTGCGAATCACTAAATAACAATTGATAGAAGTACCATTAACAAATTTTATTTCTCCAGTTTGAACCAAAGTTTTAAATTCCTTTGATTTCATATTAAAAGGAACAGATTCGCCATTATAGATACCCATCCACCTATAATTTCCTTTTTTTAAAACAGGCGAAATAATTTCAATAATTACATTATCTACTTCAATTGGGGTTAAATCGTCAGAAATGAGAATGAATTGCTTAAAGTCATTTCTTATTACTTTTTTCTCATCTAATACCTGTAACTTATTTTCATCTGCTATACTGAAAGAAACCTCATTGACTTTCGGATATTTTTCTAATGTCTCGTAAAAATTAGATTTTCTTTTTCTGATTACATTGTTGTGGTTAAGCTGTTCTGTATTGTTTTGTGTTTTCTGTTTCAGTTCTTCAATCTCAAGCCGCAATTTTTCATTCTGTAATTTCTTGCTGTCTTTTTCAATTTCTAGTAATTCTTTATCCTCAAATATTTTATCAATAAGTTTTTCTGAAACTTTCCCAATGGGCGTGATGATTATGGCAGTGGTTAAAGCAACAATAATAGCAGTGGTTATGGTTGCTTTCTTATTTTCATCTTTAGTTATTACCTTAAACCATCTTCTTAATCCTCCGTTAGCCAACGGTTCTGTTTCAATAATAATTGTAGCATTGAATGATGCTGCAATTTCTTTTAATACTCCAAGAAACTCATATTCACATCTATTTTGCACAACAGCATCCATAGTATGAGATTCATCTTCAAACCAATAGTGAATCTGAATTGAATTCACGGGTTGTGGGGAATAATAGTAATACATACTCTATCCATTTTAGGTTTTCGCTAATTTAGAAAGAAGCAAATCTTTCAGTTCAGATAGCTTTTGGTTTTCTTTTGATTTCAAATCTTTAAATAAGAATTTTTGTTTCATCAAATTTTCAAACTTCAAAAGCACTTCTTCATTTGGCAATATAATTTCAAAGTTTTCTATTTCAGATTTTGTTATTGCTTCCCTTGTTGACCCTGATTGACTAATTCCTAACATAGCACTTTTACTATCTGTTGAACAAAGATTCAAAAGTAGATAGAATGAAACATTCAGATTGCTATCTGGTCTTATAATCATTACGTGCTGATTTACCCTTGCTGGCAATACATTTTTTGGCACCATACAACATCTAGCAACTGAAACTCCTGTAATATTGAAGAGAATGTCATTTTCCTTTACTTCAACATTTTTCAACTTATTGGCTTGTTCATCACTAATAAAAGCCAAATCTTCAAATGAAAAATTATAGTCAAAAACATTAGTGCTTCTAATCAATGATATTCCAGAAGTAAAGTAACTTTCTTTTCCACCTGTTGGTGTTGAACCACTCCCTATTTTTTCACAGAGGTTTTTCAGCTTCTCAACTCTCCACCCCTCAGGCAAATTCTCCAAATCTATCCCCTCCACAAACCACTCCCTATAAATAGCCTGTGCGGTTTCTTCCAGTTTTTGTATCAGTTGCTGGTTGAGGGCTATGCGGTTTTGGATTACGTTGTATTCTTTTACTATTTCTCTTTGTTTTGAGATAGAAGGAACCTTAATTGGAAGACTGCAAAATGTCTCCCAAGAAATACCACCTCTAACATCACCACCGCTAATAAAGCCAATATATCTATCGTTTTCTGGACGACATAGCCACATCATTAAATATTCGGGCAATAACTCCTCTTTATCTTTCGGTTCAAAAACATAGTAAGCAGATGAAACAATCGATGGTTCTTGTTCTCTATATAAATCAACTGGGAGTTTTTCATCACGACCAACACTCATTAACTTACAAGCTAACTGTTCGTTTTTTAAAACTTTATAAACTGACATATCAACTCCATTAAGATTTGCAACGGAAGGAATAAAAGTTTTTTCCATACTCACACCTAACAAATTTGTTATAGTTAGGTCTGAATTACGTTGGTTAACCTCTCTAATGTATTTACCTAACTCGCTATAATTTGATTTCATACCCCAACTCTTTAAATACGGTTAGTAAATCACTTTTTGAAGCGGCTTCGGCTTTTAACAAGTCTGCAAATTCGGTTTTCAGGCTTTGCATTTTTTTGTCAAAGTCAATGTTTTCATCTCGGTTTACAAACTCAATATATTTGCTTGGCACAAGAGAAAAATCTTTTTTGGCTACTTCGTCAAAAGTTGCAGAATAACAATATTCAGGAATGTCTTTGTAATTGTTTTTTTCTTCTTGCCAAGTGTGATACGTTTTGCCAATGTCTTTAATATGCTGCTCGCTAAACTGAATGAATTTCTTTTCAAATGGTTCGCCAATTTGTCGCAAATCCATAAAAAGAATTTCCTCTTCTCTATTACGATAATGACGTTGTTCATCGCCAATGCTTCGGCTATGGGCTTTTTTATTTTTATTCAATATCCAAATTGAAACACTTATTGGAGTAGTGTAAAACATTCCTTGAGGCAATACCAAAATGGCTTCTACCAAATTATTTTCAATCAGCTTCCTGCGTATTTTATATTCTTCGCCACTGCCACTTAAAGCGCCATTCGCCAAGATGAAACCAGCTACTCCGTTGTCGCTGAGTTTGCTCACCATATTCAAAATCCAGCCATAGTTGGCATTGCTCTTTGGCGGCACATCATAGCCCCGCCAGCGTGGGTCGTCTGTTAATTCGTTTTCGGCACGCCAGTCTTTTTGGTTAAAGGGTGGGTTGGCCATAATATAATCGGCCTTCA
>CAZNRJ010000198.1:0-5770 GCA_964574945.1 uncultured Ohtaekwangia sp.
TCGTGTCCAAAGAGACATTGCCCGTAATAAAGAAAGTTTGTGTGATTGGTCCTGAGTGCACGGGAAAGTCTGAGTTATCTCAGTTCCTGGCTTCGCATTATAAAACTTGCTGGGTACCTGAATATGCGCGTGCCTACCTCGATAAGTTAGGACGTCCTTATCAGGATCATGATCTCATTAAGATTTCGCATGGACAATTAAGACTTGAAGATGAGTGGTTGAGCGATGCTAAAGAATTCATGATTTGCGATACCAATCTCATAACTATAAAAATCTGGAGTGAATCTAAGTATGGGTCGTGCAGCGAGGAAATCCTGAATCTTATAAAGAAGCGTACGTATGATTTATATCTTCTCTGTTATATTGATGTTCCCTGGGTAGCTGATCCACAACGCGAGCATCCAGACAAGCGCGAACATTTCTGGCAACTCTATAAAGATGAAGTGATCAAATCAGGTGTACTGTATGTTGAAATAAGTGGCGATTGGACAACCCGACAACAAAAGGCGATTGAAGCGATTGATAAAAATGTCTTTGTTGATTAACCGCAAAGACACAAGGGCGCAATGGAAAAAGAAAGACTTAATGCTTTATCAAAAGAAATATTAGGAGCTTCAATCGCTGTGCATAAAGAAATGGGGCCAGGTCTTCTGGAATCTGTCTATCAACAATGTCTTGTAAACAATTTTTAATAATCACAACATCATCGAATCTCTATATCCAAAAGAATCCTTGCGTCTTAGCGCCCTTGCGGTGAATAAAAAATCATGAATAAACCCGATCCTTATGGAGCCATGCGCATTCGCGATTTCAGGTTGTTTATCATCTCACGACTTTTTATTACGCTGGCCATTCAGATACAAGGCGTTATTGTAGGCTGGCAGATTTATGAACTCACTAAAGATCCTCTTTCGCTTGGCTTAATCGGTTTAGCCGAAGCAATCCCAGCTATTACTGTTTCACTTTATGCTGGTCATTTGGCAGATACAGTTGAGCGCAAGAAAATTATTTTAGTCTGTGTTCTGATTCTTTCATTTTGTTCAATCTCCTTGCTCTACTTCACCACATCATTGGGTGAGTTTATTTTGCTAAACACAGCATTTCCTATTTATGTCGTAATCTTTATTAGTGGGATTGCGCGTGGGTTTCTTTCGCCTGCAAATTTTTCGTTCATGCCACAACTCATTGATCGATCGCTCTATCAAAATGCAATCACCTGGAACAGCACCACGTGGGAAACCGCAGCAGTTGGTGGCCCGATGATTGGTGGATTGGTATATGGCTTCTTCGGTATCACAGCCGCCTATACTGTCGATGCCGTGTTAGTAGTAGCGGCACTAGCCTGTTATTTCTACATACCCACCCGACCATTGCCACCTATTTCCGAAGAGCAAGGGATGATTGAAAAAATTCGGGCCGGAATTAAATTTGTATTTAAAAATCAAATTATTTTAAGTGCCATTACGCTAGATATGTTTGCTGTTCTATTTGGTGGTGCGGTAGCATTGCTCCCAATCTTTGCAGATGAAATTCTTCACACCAATCAAGTTGGTCTTGGATTTTTGCGATCAGCTCCAGCCATTGGTGCGCTTATGATGGCTGTTTACATCACGCACAATCCTATCAAAAAAAATATTGGTAAAGTGTTGCTATGGTGTATTGCTGGATTTGGTTTTTGCATGATTGGATTTAGTTTGTCGACCAGCTTCTGGCTTTCATTAGGATTGTTGATTGTAAGCGGAATGTTTGATTGCATTAGTGTAATTGTGCGGGGCACCTTAATTCATACACTCACTCCCGAAAACATGAAAGGCAGAGTCTCAGCAGTCAATAGTATTTTTGTAGGCTCCTCCAACGAAATAGGAATGCTGGAATCGGGCGTTGCCGCTAAACTGATGGGAGTTGTGCCTTCCGTAATTTTTGGTGGCTGTATGACGATTGCTGTTGTTGCCACTACCGCCTGGAAGGCAACGAAGTTGAGGTTGTTGGATAGGGTTTGATCATTTACAATCTAATCAAACATCCTAAATTACTCCTACTTGATTGATGGCAGATAATCAATCGGATCTATTGCAATCCCATTTTTATGAAGTTCGAAGTGTAGATGGTCTTTTGTGGATAACCCTGTATGGCCCACCAATCCAATCAATTGCCCCTTCTTTATCTTGTCACCTTCTTTCACATCCATCGACTTCAGATGTGAATAGGAAGTTGAGTATATGCCATCATGCTGAATTACAATAATGTTTCCCCAGGAATCAGCCATCTGTGCTTTTACCACCACTCCCTCCTCGGCAGCAACTACAGGAATGCCTTCTTTCGCCACTAAATCAATTCCTGTATGCAATCTCATAACTTTCAAAACAGGATGTAGTCTTTCTCCATACCCACTCTCCGCCAGGAAAGTATTATTTTTATCAATGGGCAAACCTAACGCTATGGGCTCCTGAATGAAATCAGGTTCACCAAGTTCAATTACCTGGAAATTTTTTCTAGACGAAAAAGCCATAAGAAGACAAATGATTATAGGCAAAATAACAATGTACATTGTTGATCGATAGACGGAGGTTCCCTTTTTGGTTAACATATTGATTCTTTTTTTTATGGATTGAAAATAAAATTCACTGATTAGCGGTGAATGAATTGTGAGTTCAATTTGTTGCCTGATACTCATCAGGTACTCTCTAATATCTATTCCGTTTCTAATTGCCGACTGATCGGCCAAATATTCATGCTGTTGTTTTAAAGAACGCTTGTAGAAAATCATCACCGGATTAAACCAAAGAATGATTGACACTAATTCTACAATCAATAAATCTACCCAGTGATATTGGCGAACATGAGCCAACTCATGTTCTAAAATTCCCCGATCATCAAGAGACTTTGGCAGAAAGATATACTTGAAAAAAGAAAATGGAATAGCTGTATTCGTTCTTACGACCATTACTTTTTTTATCCTCAAAATATTCCCTTCGCTTTTGAGCTTTAAAATGTAAACGATTGAAGCTGCGAGTTTGATCAATCGTATAATAATTCCTCCTAGATAAATAATCATGAGAAAAGTGAATGCGCTTAATAAATCGGTAGACTCGCTTGCCATAGAAATGACCGATTCCGTTTGGATTACAATGGGTTCAAATGGCAAATCATGAGGTGTGTATACAGGAATTGCATAGCTCGAAACGTACAAAGGAAGTGTGCATGAAACTAATAACCCTGACACCAGATAGAGTCGGTTGATAGTAAAGAACGTGTTGCTCTTAAAGAAGAGGATAAATGGAATATAAAAAGCGAATAGATACGCACACAATTTCATCAGATACAAACCAATTGGAAGCATGCTATTTTCCTTGTTTTAGTTTTTTGATCTTTTCTTCGATGAGCAATTTTACCTCTTCCAGTTCCGAAAGATTTAAATGAGTGTTTGCAAAAAAAGAAGCCATTTCTCTTTTAGATCCATCAAAATAATTACTAATGATTGGTTTCAACTTACTTTTAAAATGATCTGTTTTGGAAATAAGTGGATAGTACTCGTTAATTTTTCCGTATGTTTTAAATCCTATAAACTGCTTCTTGACCAGTACGCGTATTACCGTAGATACCGTAGTATAAGCCGGCTTTGGCTGTGGATAACCTTCAAGAATGTCTTTCAGAAAACCCTTGCCCAGTCTCCAAAGGATTTGCATTACTTGATCCTCTGCCTTGGTAAGTTCTTTGTGTGCCATTAATCAAATATATAACTATTTATATAGTCATACAACTATTTTTATAATTATCTTAATAAGTGGGGACCAAGAAGAGTTCAGACCGAGAAACTTTTCCTTTGGTCATTCGTTAACACATCCTTAATTAAACAATTTTATTTATGGATGCGAAGCGTTCACTTTCTATTATCACTATTCTTTTTTTCTTAGCAGCCTGTAACGATGATAATCAACCGGATGTTACCCCTATAGAGAATATTACTATATCAGGAAAAGAATATCCCACAGTAAAAATTGGTACCCAAACCTGGACGAGTATTAATTACGATGGCCCCGGAGGTATTAGCTATGATGAAGCAAATAGCAAACCTGAGTATGGAAAATATTACACAAAGCTTGAACTGGCTGCTATAACATTGCCTCAAGGATGGAGAATTCCTACTCAAGAAGATTATAATAAATTGGCGGAGCATCATGGTATATCATTGCCCAGCCATGGAACTCATACGGCAGCTGTAAAAACACTTACCTCTACAACTTCCTGGAGCCACGTTGCTGGCACAAACACTTCTGGGTTTAATGCCTTTCCTGCCGGTTATGCTTTTGGAGACTGGTTACCTAATGATGGAGACATGGCTGAATTTTGGACTTCAGAAGGTATTACCTTAAGCATACAAGAGGGTGGCGATCTTGCTTCCCTTCGCATGATCTTCTATGATAGCAGTAACAGTCCTGATTTTAAGTTTAATGTGCGGTTTGTAAAGGATTGAGACATAATTTCTACGAGATGCGGATATTTTGAATTGAATAGTCGCCAAAGAAAGACAATGTTCAATTATTTTCCACTCAAACATCTCAAATTACCACCAACTAAATTAGGTATGAATTGCGTAATATTAATTCTACATTGATTTAGTTAATCAAACCTCATTCATGACAACCCGCAGATCCTTTTTTAGAAAAACCGCCAGTGCAGCCGGTGCACTCTCGCTGGCTCCTCTTGTAAGTCAAGCCATCTCCGAAGATATTTCAGACGCCTTGTTATCATTAAATAAACTTTCTCCGGTGGCTGCTGCTACTGATGAAGATTTGTGGGCGCGCATGGCGCAAGCGTATACGGTGAGTCCGAATATTCTTAATCTTAATAATGGGGGTGTAAGTCCGCAACCTAAAGTAGTACAGGATGCCGTAGATCGTTACTATCATTTAAGTAACGAAGCTCCTTCGTATTACATGTGGCAAATTCTGGATAGAGGCCGCGAACCATTGCGCAAAAAGTTAGCTGATCTAACCGGAGTGAGCCATGACGAACTTGCTATAAATCGCAACACGACTGAAGCACTAGGCACATTTACCTGGGGCATTGATATGAAACGTGGCGATGAGATTGTGATGACCAAACAGGATTATCCTAATATGATCCACGCGTGGAAACAACGCGAGTTACGTGAAGGGGTAAAAATAAATTGGATCAACCTCACGCTGCCGATTGAGAATGATGAAAGTGTTATTAAAGCGTATGTAGATGCTACCACATCCAAAACAAAAATCTGGCATATCACCCATTTGCTTACGTGGACGGGTCAGATTCTTCCGGCTGCAAAGTTATGTGCAGAAGCGCGCAAGCGTGGTATCATCAGTATTGTAGATGCCGCTCATTCATTTGCCCATGTTGATTATAAAATTTCTGATCTGGGCTGTGATTATTTTGGAACAAGCTTGCACAAATGGTTGTGCGCTCCGTTTGGCACGGGGTTAATGTATATCAACAAACCACTCATTGAAAAAACGTGGCCAATCTTCCCTACCGATAAACCGTTGAGTCCGGACATACGAAAGTTTGAAGCATTGGGCACACGATCTTTTGCCCCGGAGCAAGCAATTGGTCAGGCTATTGATTTTCACAATGCAATTGGTGGTAAACGAAAACAAGAGCGCTTGCACTATCTAAAAAAATATTGGTGCGAAGCAGTAACCAAAAATCCGCGTGTTAAACTTCATATTTCACTCAAGCCTGAATATTCCTGCGCGCTTGGTACGTTTAGTATTGATGGCTTGGATGTAGG
>CAZNRJ010000198.1:5780-7102 GCA_964574945.1 uncultured Ohtaekwangia sp.
CATCAAAGCTGTTTTCTGAATATGGTATTCATACCGTTTCTATTAAATGGGAAAATGTAAATGCGGTGCGCATTGGCCCGAATGTTTACACTACCACCAAAGATTTGGATCGCCTTATTGATGCAGTAGGAAAGATTGCAGCTTCGTAAAGTTGGCTTTTAGTCGTCAAGACCACTTTGAGCCTGCCTGCGGTAGGCAGGTGGTCAGACGACTAAAAAATATTTCCACTCATCAATTTCTAATTTCATTTAACAGTATGATAATGTAGTTTAGGGATCAACCCTGAGCTATGAAAAATATAATCCCATTTGCATTCATACTTTTAATTGGCTGCACACCTGCATTAGACTCAAAAAATGAACTTACTGTTGTTGGCTTAGAAAAACCTGTGGAGATTATCCGTGATGAGTATGGGGTTAATCACATTTATGCGCAAAATGAACACGATCTTTTTTTTGCTCAGGGGTACAGCGCAGCCAAAGACAGACTTTTTCAATTTGAACTATGGCGCAGGCAGGCGAGCGGAACCGTATCTGAAATTTTAGGCGAACGTGAATTAAAAAGAGATATCGGAGTTCGGTTGTTTAAATACCGTGGCGACTTAGAAAAAGAATTTAATCATTATCATCCGCGAGGGGTTGCAATCATCAATGCATTTACCGAAGGCATAAATGCCTATGTTGCCGAAACAGAAAAAGACCCTTCTCTATTAACCATGGAATTTCAACTTCTTGAAATAAAAGCAGGGCGCTGGACTCCTGAGTTAGTAGTATCCCGACATCAGGGCTTGTTGGGTAATTTACCAGACGAACTTGCCATCGGTCGAGCGGTTGCTTTATTGGGTGCAGACCAAGTGAAAAAGATTAAAGTATTCGAACCGGGTGAACCAAACATCACACTCGATGCAGCCATTGATCCACAAGGGTTGTTGGAAGATATTGTTGGGCCTTATGAAGCATTTCGAAAATCCATTTCATTTCAACCTGAAGATTTGGTTGCCTATTCAAATACTGATGAACAAGATTATAAACGATTGAAATTACAAGATCAATTGGCGTATGAAGAAATAACTTCACAAGAGCAGCCATCCATTGGGAGTAACAATTGGATTGTGAGCGGATCAAAATCTGAAAGTGGTTTTCCGATGTTAGCCAATGATCCGCATCGTGCGGTAGCTATTCCATCGTTGCGGTACATGGTTCATCTTAACGCACCGGGTTGGAATGTGGTGGGTGGCGGAGAGCCGGTCAGCCAGGCGACCAGAGCATTCCGGGCCTCCCGGCTGCTCATGCCCGGCGGAAGCTGGGGCATGTCGCGCAGCC
>CAZNRJ010000199.1:0-7092 GCA_964574945.1 uncultured Ohtaekwangia sp.
TATCAAAGAAGTATTCAATCCAACACGTAAGTGGGGTGTGAACACAGGTGTAGATGTAAACTTCTTGCTCAGATAATAAACATCAATAGGATCCCGTCCCGGGTTTGCCACATATTCAGGATCGGCCTTCAATAATTTCAAATAACTGTCATCAGCAGCAATTGGGTCATCTAAAATTAAATAAGCCTGGGTTAGGATAAGATAGGCCCTGACTTTTTGCTCATTGGTAAAATCATTTTTATCCAAACAAGGCTTAAGCAAAGCAGGGAGTCCATAAAACCGGCCTGCATTAAACTCATCATCTGCCTGAATCAAAATCTGCTCGCAATCCAGCGCGGAATCTTGTCCATACACGGAGACCGAAAAAAGTAAGGCAAAAAATAACAGGCAGCCGTTTCTCATCAAAATTTATCGATTAGAAGACTAATGCAGGTAGATTCATACCCAATATCCTTACCCACATAACTATCCCACTCATCTTTAGTCATGTTGCGTTCCATTTGCGGGCATACTGCCTCAGCTAACATTCTTGGATCCGTTGGCCAAACCCTGATCTCACCATTGTTACACGAGGCAATCAAGTACTTTGAATTTTTGGTGAACTCAACATCCCAAACTGAGCCATTGTTATTATCCATTATAATTGGCAAATCTTCAGGATGATCAACTACCCACATTTGAAGTTTGCTATCCAGGCCGGCACTTGCCAGCAATGCTCCATCCGGACTGAACTCCAGATCGGCAATTCCAGACTTATGCCCTGTAAGTTCTTTGATACTTTTGGTTTGAAGATTATACAACTTAACAATTCCTCGCACAGGTCTCCTGTTTTCATTCAATACCTCCACGCCAAAGGCAATCAATTGACTATTCGGACTCCAGGCAACAGATAGAATTCGATTTGCTACCTTAACCGTTTTCGTGCTGTCTTTTAATTTTATAGAGGATTCATCGGTCCAGATTTCTTTGTATGAATTATTTGATAAGTCTACTAAAATCATTTTGCCAGAAGGTGAAACACCAACCAGTTGCTTTCCATTAGGACTGATGTCTATTGATTTTAAATCGTAAGGCAGTGAAAGAATCTTGTTGCTTACACCGCTCTCCTGGTTTGTAATCCTCAGGGTCCTGTCCGCAGAAGCAGTTATAAATCCTGAATTGTCCGGCATAAATTCAATATCAGTAACAAAGCGGGTATGCCCTTCCACTCGTTTAGGCTTAGATGGCGAGGCCAGGTTAATAATTTCCACATAACTCGAATCGCTGCCATTGACCAAATACTTTTCGTCTTTGCTAAGGGCCAGCACCTTATTGGGGAAGCCCCTGTTTTCAAAAATAACAGCACTCTTGGTTTCAGGATTCAGGTAATCGCCTTTCACGATTTTTCCATCACTACCTGTTGTATAAAATGTGGTTGAGTTTCCTGAAACAGCAATCGTATACATCCTGTTTTTACCCCCACCCGGAATTTTAACTGCGTTATAATTATATCCATTCAGCTTAGCTAAAGAATAATACAAGCCCCTGAAAATGTATGGATCATATTTTTTGCCGCCATACTTGGTATGGTAAAGATACCCTTGCATTGAAGTTAAACCTGCTAACTGAGGTTCATCAATACCTTCAGACTTTGCTGCTAGAGATTGTGCAACGGAGAGCATGTACAAACTATCTGATTTCACCAATGCTTTTTCAGCCCGGGCATATTCTGTGGTCGCTCTGTCTCTTTCCAGCCTTGCACTATCCCTCTGAATATTTGATTCATTAAGATTTTTAAGAGCTAAGTTTCTCTGCACTGTTGCATCGTTAACGGCTTCTCTAAGTTTATCAGTTGTTAACTGAAGTTCCTTATTTTTTGCAATCAATTCTTCTCTTCTTTTCTCAACTTCCTCTAGTGCAGTTTCCGCACGTTCACGTTGCTTATTTGCCTCAACAGTTGCGTCTTCAGCTTCTCCTCTTTTTAGCTCAGCAAACTCCCGCTGCCTGTCGGCATCAATCTTTTGAAAAAATCCGTACACGAAAAAGCCAGTAGCAATCAATAGTAAAAGTGCAAGAATCAGGTTTGTTATGCGTGCACGTTGCAGCATTCGTTGCTGCAACATTTCCTGGTTTTTTAGTTCAGCCTCGTAGGTAATGCGGCTCGTATCAAGAAATACAATGGCCCGCTCGAAAGCGATATCATAACGCTGCGCCCATTGTCGGGTTGGTTTTTGCTTCTTTTGCCAGTTAAGGGCAAGTTGTAAATCCGGAGGCCGCCACAAACTCGTTTTACCGATCTGGTACATGGCCGCAGCATCAGACACTCTCCGATACATTTGTGCAGACTCATGTTCTTCATCTACCCACGTTGAAAGCCGAATCCAAATCCGCATAAAACTTTCGTGCGAAAGTTCGACAACGGAATTTGCCTTTAATGTTACGTGCATACCTGGCATCAGGAACGACCGGCCCGGTTTCCTGAATTTTTCGACAACACCTATCACCAGGTCATCCGGCACCTGGGCTAAAGCTGCTACATCTGCAATTTTTGCAGGCCTGCGCATCTCAAGTCCTTCAGAATTTTTCTCTGTTACAACCTTAAAAAGAACTTCTGCTATTTCGCGTTCCTGAATTGATAGCTCATCATACGCTTCATTCGCGTGAAGCGATAACGCCTGGCTTATTCTGCCAATAGCATTGTAGTGGCGGATATCCATCGGCTCACCTTCCTCATGGTTAGCTACCCAATAATCCCATGTGCGCATAAGCGCATGTTGCAGAATGGGAAGTTGGTCTTGATTATCGCCAATATCGCTAAGCAGCCGTTTTACCAAACGTTGTGAAACCCGTCCTCCACCCACAGCAACCGGGCCTTCAATGGCCATACGCTTTTGCTCGCGTGTCATCTGGGGCACCAGGTAATTCCTTTCGTTAATCATCTGGGTTAAACCCGGGAACGATGCGCACGCTCCAATGAAATCAGATCGCATGCTTAGCGCTATAAAAGCCGGCACTTCGCGCTGAGCCACTGCTTCTAATAAAAGACTTACATACGCTGTTGCTTCATTTGCAAATTCTTCGTCTCCTGAATCTTTGTACCGGAATAATTCTTCAAACTGATCAACCAAAAAGAAAACATTGTCTCCCCGTGATGACTGCAAATACTTAGTCAGCTCCACCAATCCTTGCGAGCTGCTTCGCAAAACCGAATTAATGATCGTTTTATGTATCTGCTTATCCTCAGGAGCGATCCGCCCTTCTTCTAACAGGAAATTAATAGCCGATTGGCATAAATTTTCAATAGGGGCATTACCCGGTCGAATGGTTATTATCTTCCAGTGCGGTCCCGAATCGGTCATGAACCCTCCGTACAAAACAGGGATCAGTCCGCAATACATTAAACTTGATTTACCGCTACCTGAGTAACCCATTATGGTTACTGACCTATGCTCATAGAGTTTGAGAAGTACGTCATCAACCTGGCCTTCGCGACCGAAAAAGAGATGGCTATCATCTATGGTAAAAGGACGCAAGCCAGGAAATGGGTTTGCACCGATCTGCTCAACAGGATATACTACATCCTGAGAGGAGTCATTCAAATCGCCAGCCTGAAGTGAATAGTTCAGCATCCTTTTCGAAACGGTAACACCAGAAATTTACTAAAATAAGGGGATTTCAGGATATTTTACTTGAGTAACCTAAGCTTAAAAAATAGTCTTAATCCCAATTCAGTTAAAAAAATCTGTGAAAAATAAGCTAAAATCAAATATATTCCAAAACCTTATTTGCCAGCTTAATATGGTTAGCCATAAGCTCATAAAACCGGTCTTTGTCAAATTTCAACAATATACAATCAGTTTTGGCTTTTAAAATGTTAGAATTAACAAAGCCCGAGACCGACAATCTCTCGCCAACAAACTGTCCTTGCTGGTAATTGGTAACTGATTGGTTCTTATCATAATGTTCAACTTCACCGCCATATACAATGTAGAAATCGTTGTTTTGCTCTTCATCTATCACCAGCACTTGTCCTTCGCTTAGCATAATAGTCTTTGAAAGATCAGCAAGATAAGACAGCGTCAATCCTGCCATTCCTTCAAACAAAGCACTGCGTTGAAAAAACAGGACTTTATCATAATACATCAGGGTTGATTTCTCCGCCTTATCTAAAATAGAATGATCGAGCGACCGCTTAAGATCATCGCCTAACCTAACCACGTTGGAGTAGTATAGTTGCGAATTGATCTTATGCAACGCCCAGGCAGCCGTTTCGCGAATCAACATGTCGGGGTTGAAAAGATGTGCGATTAAATCCATTATAAACTCCTCGATGCGTTCGCTTCCGATCAGGTGAAGTACAGCTGCTTTTGTCCATCGGTTGCTTTGCGTAAAGTCCCTGTTTATCAGGAACTTAAGGACAAGTTTTTTATTCAGGTGCGCGCGCGGATAGAAAATTTCAAGCCGTTTGATTTTTTCGGAAATGCTTAAATCATCCAAAACAGGAATTACCCGTTGCTTTAACTGTTCAGAAAGAAAAACATCCAATAATTCAACGGCATAAGTAACTCCTTCGGCTGTACCGCTTTCAATATTTTCTTTTACAAGTTGAATGGACCGCGTATCGTAAAGCATGGCAAGCAGCATATAAATATGCTCTATATCATTTTGTATTTCCCGGTTCAGGGCACGCACTACAATTGCCGAATCGTTTAATTCCTCAATCTCATGAATGGCGCCCAAATTCCAGGTGATGTCAGCGATATCCGATTCAATCGCATATTTTATCCGGCTTACTTGCGACATCCCCGCCTTAAAGCCGGATTCCCCCAGTGCCAGCAACACTTCCCAGACTATTACCTTATCAGGATAATCAATTTTGTTCCAAAGCAAGTCCTTGGCCCGTTGCCCGCCAATAGCCCCGATGATTTGAACTAACCGGAGCATGGTTTGAGAGTTTTGGCCGGACCGGTAAAAAGAATTATCCAATAATGCCAGGGCCGGGTCTCCTATTAAAATGAGGGCGTTCATTGCCTCGTTGCTGTGAGTTACATTGCCCAAATTTTCAATTAATGCCGCAATCACCTCATTGTCATACTTCTTGATAGCCGTTTTTATTGCCACACTTCTGACTTTCGGCTCACTGTCACTCAGAAGTTCTATTAAGAAAGAAATATTTTCACGGTTTTGGGAATGCAGCAATAACTCAGCACTGTAATGCCTGTCGTTAGCATTCTGTGACCTGGCAAGCCGTTGGATTCGGGCCTTTTGCACATCGCCCCCGCTATTAAATATTAATTCAAGGTCAGTTTTAGACAACACATTCTTGTTCTCACCAAGGGCTTTGCCCTTGTCTAATCGTATTACATAATTATCTGAAACAGATAAGCCTTTCAACTCATTCATTTTCTTCTGCGCATACTCCTTTGTATTTTCCGCTTCATTCTTCATAAGCGTATTTATCCAAACCGAAGTCTTTGAAGGATCTATCTTTTCCAAAAGCTTAAAAGAAAACACTGCCTTGGTGGGATCAATATTTGTAAGGTGGCCTTCCAACCGGGTAGTGATTTCAGAATATCCAACCTCCAACTTTCCTTGCTGCCCATCTCCATGTTCTAATTTTAACCGGATTTTATTTTTGTATTCCTGATAAAGGTTTTGGATCACTCTAAAATAAGCCAGGATTAATCCAAGTACGACTATCGGTACCCAGATAATTTTAAAGAATGGAACTAACGCAAAAAGGAAAATAAAAATACCGGCAATAAATCTTCCCGATTCATTCACTACCCCTTCCACTTTAGTCTGAATGCCAAACCTATAACGGCTGTCGAGCGGAATGAATAATAGCTTATAAACAGGGTTCTCCAGCGAGTCCTTGATCATACCATTGAAGAGCCTGGTTACAGCCACAAACAGGAAAAAGTAAATGTAGGTTTGGGGACTGGTGTCGATGCTATAACCAAACAAGCCACCAGTTATCAAAGCGCCTATTGATAAGAAAGCAACCACTGCCGGAAGGGCAAACAAAGAAATGCGAATGCCATACGTGCTCATGATACGGTCATTCACAAACAATTGCATGAGCAGACTGAGTGCGTAAATAGCCCCGTTGAAAAACGCCAAAAAGTTTGTTAAGTCCCGTTGGTCCGGATACTGCTTATTCAGCAAGGTTTGAAAGATAAATTGATTGAAACTGAAAGTCACCATCGAAATAATCAGGAACACACTCAGCAACACGATGTACCGGTCTTTAAAGATTTTAGTGAACCTGGTTTCAGCGCGCATGTTGGGGTCGGCATTTAACCTCGCTAAATCAAATTTGACTGCAATTATTATTAAACATATTAATGAACCAACAATACTTATATTACACACTATCAAATAGTTGGCTGTATCAGGAAAGAGATTTGTAGTAAAGGGAATCAGGAAATTGGCGAGAATAATTGCGATCAATTGGCCTGTGTCAATCCACCCGATTATCCGCTTCGATTGCTTAAAGTTGAATAACCTGCCAAAGATGCCCCAATAGCAAAGGAGCAAGATCGCAGTCATTGGGCCAATCAAACAGTACATCAGGAACAAGGTTCCATTCTGAATGTTTTCGTCTGAGTTGTGATAGAAATAGTATAATCCAAAGGTTGCCAATACGATCAGCACAATACTGGCAATGGTAAGTGTTACAAACCGGATACGGTTTTGAAAAAATGAAAAGATGATTGTTGAAACGATCCCCAAAACCCCGGAGATCAAAAAAGCTTTATCTAACTGATGGCTGAGTTTGTTCAGGAAAAGCGATTCGGCTGTTACCTGGTAGGTGGCTATAAAAATACCAATAAAAAATCCTGTTGTGAGCATCAGCAAAACCTGAACTTGCTCATCAGCCCTAACACCTAAAAATGCAAGTGCATTCTTTTTCATGTGTTACTTTTAACTAAGTATCTACTCATTGTTGCGGCTTGCTTGCAGGTGTTTCACGATTTGAAATTAGAACATAAAACAGGAAACAAAAAAAGCCACCCAAAATTTTTATTTGGATGGCTTCACCTGTTATTTGTACTTATTAGAAGTCATCTCAAAAATACTTTGTCATCGCGGACAGCGTTCCGCGATCTC
>CAZNRJ010000200.1:0-3543 GCA_964574945.1 uncultured Ohtaekwangia sp.
GGCAATTGATTATCCTGGCAGCAGCTATTACACTGCCGCTTGGGCTCACCACTTCAAAAGAATATGCAGAGCTGGAATGGCCCATTGATATTGCGATCACGCTTATCTGGGTTGTTTTTGGCTGGAACATGATTGGCACCATTATTAAGCGCAGGGAGCGCTATCTGTATGTTGCTATCTGGTTTTACATTGCCACGTTTGTAACAGTAGCTGTGCTTCACATTGTTAACTCCTTTGAAATACCCGTAACTTTTTTCAAAAGTTATTCATGGTATGCAGGCGTGCAGGATGCATTAGTACAATGGTGGTATGGGCACAATGCGGTAGCATTTTTTCTCACCACGCCTTACTTAGGGTTAATGTATTATTTCCTGCCAAAAGCGGCTAACAGGCCGGTGTTCTCTTACAAACTTTCTATCATTCACTTTTGGTCGCTGATTTTTCTCTATATCTGGGCGGGTCCTCATCACCTGCTATATACTTCCCTTCCTGATTGGGCTCAATCGTTGGGTGTAGTTTTCTCCATCATGCTTATAGCTCCTTCGTGGGGCGGTATGCTAAATGGTTTGTTGACCTTGCGTGGCGCCTGGGACCGGGTGCGCGAAGATGCAGTACTTAAATTCATGGTAGTTGCCATTACCGCTTACGGTATGGCCACGTTAGAAGGCCCGTTGCTTTCGCTGAAAAATGTAAATGCCATTGCTCATTTTACCGATTGGATTGTTGCCCACGTACACGTTGGCGGGTTGGGTTGGAATGGGTTTATGATTTTCGCCATGCTGTATTGGGTGGTGCCCAGAATGTGGGCTACAAAACTTTATTCGCCAAAACTTGCCAACCTTCATTTTTGGCTGGGCACATTGGGCATCATTTTCTATGCCCTGCCCATGTATGTGTCGGGCGTTGTTCAAAGCTTAATGTGGAAGGAATTTAATCCCGAAGGATTCTTAGTGTATAAAAACTTTTTAGAAACAACCGTTCAGATTTTGCCGCTACACATGTTACGCGCCATCGGAGGTGCGCTGTATCTCACAGGTACCATCATCATGACCTACAATTTAATCAAGACTGCTTATGCCGGATCTTTTATCTCTGATGAAAGCGCTGAAGCAGCACCTCTTGTTAAAAACTATGTAGCCAAAAGTGGCGGCTGGCACTACCGTGTCCTGGAACACAAACCAATCTTATTTACAGTGCTTACCCTTATCGCAATTCTTATTGGCGGTATCATTGAAATGGTTCCTACATTTTTGATCAAATCAAATGTGCCAACGCTGGCGAGTGTAAAACCTTATACTCCGTTGGAATTGCATGGCCGCGATATTTACATCAGGGAAGGATGTGTGAATTGCCACACACAAATGGTGAGGCCGTTTAGGTCGGAAACCGAACGATATGGAGAGTATTCTAAAGCCGGGGAATTTGTTTATGACCATCCGTTTCTGTGGGGTTCGAAACGGACAGGCCCGGACCTTCATCGCATAGGCGGAAAGTATCCCAACACATGGCATTACAATCACATGCTTGTTCCCGATGCGGTATCCACCGGGTCTATTATGCCTGCCTACCCCTGGTTGTTTGAACAAAGTATCGATAAAAATTTAACAGCTGGTAAGATCAATGCCCTGCGCACATTGGGTGTGCCTTATGAAGAAGGTTATCAGGACAAAGCAAACAGCGACCTGGAAAAACAATCCAGCGAAATTACTGCAACCTTAAAAGCAGATGGTATTGAGGTTGCCGATGATGCCGAGATTGTAGCGCTGATAGCCTATTTGCAGCGTTTAGGCCGTGATATTAAAGGAGAAGCTACCGCAAAGGAATAGTTGAAGCAGTATGACAACTTATAAAAATTACGATCATGTATAAAAACGTACTTCAAAACATTGAGAACATCGCCATTTGGCCGATGGTTTCTTTCGTGATATTCTTTGTTTTCTTCATTTGTCTTTTGCTGTGGGTATTTTCTGTCGACAAAAAGCATATCGAAAAAATGGAAAACCTTCCTTTCGAAGGCAATGATTCAAAAAATGAAACCAATCTAAACATAGGGTTATGAAAAAAGTATTCTCATTCCTGGCTTTTAGTGCATTCTCAATTTCAACATTTGCCCAGGAAGCCGCGGTAGCACAAACTGGTTTAATGGACAGTCCCTATTTTCCCTTATACCTTCTTTCGGCTTTCGTTTTTGCCGTAGTGCTGGTAGTGCTTATTGTTGCCATTTATTTTTTACGCATTTTAAATGTTCTAACGCAAGAAGCTGAAAAAGAAAAAGCTGTAAAACTTGGAATTGCCTATGCACCCAAAAAAGCGTGGTGGACTAATTTTATCGATCAATTAAACGCAGCAGTACCTGTTGAGAAAGAAAAAGAAATTGAGCTGAATCATAACTATGATGGAATTAAAGAGCTCGATAACCACTTGCCACCCTGGTGGACAAGTCTCTTTATCGGTTCTATTATATGGGGCATCATTTATATGATTGTTTATCATGTGTCCGGCACCTTGCCGCTTCAAGCGGATGAATATGAACAGGAAGTAACCCTGGCCAATGAGCAAGCCCGTAAGCTCAAAGCTTCGCAACCGCAAGAGATTATTGACGAAAATACGTTGACATTCACTAACGACCTTGAACTTATTGAAAAAGGAAAAGCCGTTTTCCTAAGCTCTACATGTGCCACGTGCCATCGGGCTGATGGAGGCGGTAACGCAATTGGCCCCAACCTCACCGATGAGTATTGGATTCATGGTGGCTCTGTTCAAAACATCTTTGCTACCATAAAAAATGGCGTTGTTGAAAAAGGTATGCCGGCCTGGGGCAAAGCCATGAGCGCGAAAGATGTAAAGGCAGCTACGTTTTATATTATGAGCCTTCAGGGAAGCAAGCCTGCTGATGCGAAAGCCCCGCAAGGGGAATTTTATAAGCAGGAAGTAGTGAAGCCTGATTCCACAAAAGTTCAAGCCTCTTTGTAAACGGCCCGATTATTGGAACCTAACAATCGCAATCATGAAAGAAAAGGGAATCATTGAAGACCTTGATATCCTGGAGGACGATGAAGGGTTTCGCGACAGCATTGGCACAGTTGACAGCGAGGGAAAAAGAATCTGGATTTACCCAAAAAAACCTTCGGGCTACTATCATAACTTAAGGATTTTTGTTACCGTAGTGTTGCTTGCACTGCTTTTTGGTGGCCCGTTTATAAAAATAGGCGGCCAGCCTTTTCTTTTAATAAATGTGATTGAGAGAAAGTTTATTGTGCTGGGCCAGGCATTTTGGCCGCAGGATTTTGTGCTGCTCGCCATTGTGCTGATTACCTTTTTCGTTTTCGTTATCCTTTTTACAGTAGTGTTTGGTCGCGTATGGTGTGGTTGGATGTGCCCACAAACATTGTTCATGGAAATGGTATTTCGCAAGATTGAATATTTTATTGAAGGGGATTCACCGGCACAAAGAAGATTGGCCAAGGAACCCTGGAATACCAACAAGATAATTAAGAAATTCAGTAAGCATCTTATTTTCATCCTGATCTCGATAGTGATTGC
>CAZNRJ010000200.1:3553-7058 GCA_964574945.1 uncultured Ohtaekwangia sp.
GCACATACCTTAATGGCCTACATTATTGGCATAGATGTAACGATTCGTATTGTCAGTCACTCACCTATGGAAAACCTGGCAGGCTTTACGACCCTCGTTATCTTTACAGGAATTTTTTATTACGTGTATGCCAAGTTTCGCGAACAAGCCTGCATTGCTGTGTGCCCTTATGGAAGGCTGCAAGGCGTATTACTGATCAAAGAATCTATTGTGGTGGCCTATGATTGGTTACGTGGAGAGCCAAGAGGGCATCGCAAAAAAAATGCAACCGCACAGGTTGAATTAGGCGATTGCATTGATTGTAAATTATGCGTGCATGTGTGCCCCACAGGGATCGACATTCGTAACGGAACTCAGCTTGAATGTGTAAACTGTACTGCGTGTATAGATGCTTGCGATGACGTGATGGTTAAAATCGGTAAACCGAAAGGACTTATCCGGTTTGCTTCGTACCGGTCCATAAAAGAAGGAATCTCAAAAATAGTCAACGCACGGGTTATCGCCTACTCTTTTGTGCTGGCAGGGCTTATTGGAATACTAAGCTTTGCGCTGATTACGCGCTCGGATGTTGAAACTACTGTTTTGAAAGTTCCGGGTACACTATACCAACGCGAAGGAAATCTTATAACCAATCTTTATAACATTGAATTTGTAAATAAAACCTTCGATCCGGTTACGCTCGAAATCAAAGTAGAGCATCCTGAAGGCGTGGAAATTTTAAAGGTGGATGGCAAGGCAATTGATATTCCTGCCGAGGGAATGACTAAGGGTATTTTCTTCCTGAAAATTCCGGAGCAAGATGTAAAAAGTGTACGCACCGAAGTCACACTGGGAGTTTATGAGCATGGTAAAAAGATTGAAACAGTAACAGCAAAATTCATTGGGCCGGTAAGTAAGGCATCTGATGCAAAGCGAAACTAAAAACTTAGTCTATGAATTTCGGAAAATGGATTGTTGTCTCCTTCATACTCTTTGCCGTATTTATTGGTACGTTGGTTACTATCTGCCTTCGGGAAGATATCAGCCTGGTTTCGAAAAACTATTATAAAGAAGAATTGGGGTACCAGGTTCAGATTGAACGGTTGAACAATACACACCAACTCGCACAAAAGCCAACAGTAAAAGTTGTGGAACCCAACATCTTAAAAGTTGAATTCAATCAATTGGAAGAAATTCAACATGGCGAACTTAAATTGTTCTGTCCCTCCAATTCGAAAATGGACAGAAATTTTAAATTGAAATTATTAAATAACGGGGGCGAAGAAATAGATCTGGCCGGTTTGGAAAGCGGGATGTATAAAGTCAAACTTCTTTGGACCATGCATGGAAAAGAATTCTACCTGGAGGAGATAATCAACATCTAACATGATCTTCACTGCTTTACTTATCGGATTAGCGGGAAGCCTTCATTGCATTGGCATGTGCAGCCCATTAATAATGGCTGCAACTGCTATGAAGCCATCCGTTATTATAAGTAAGGTGATGTACAACGCTGGAAGAATTTTTACCTATACCCTGCTTGGGATGGGGGTGGCGGGAGCAGGCATGGCCTTGCCGGAAAAGAATTATCAAAACCTGCTTTCTATTATCCTGGGTATTGCCCTTTTACTCATTGCGTTTGGAGGAACCAAAAGTTTGAATGTTCCTTTTCTTCCTGCCCTTCTCCAATCATTCAGCTTAAAGCTGAAAAAACTATTCGGCAGGTTTATCAATCAAAAAAATTACGGATCATTATTTTTATTAGGGACAATTAACGGCTTGCTTCCCTGTGGCTTAACCTTCCTGGCCCTTACCTACTGCCTTACTTTACAACAACCTATGGAAGGATTTATCTTCATGCTGCTCTTTGGCGCGGGCACCTTACCCGTTATGCTTGGGTTTACCAGCATCCTGCAGTTTCTGATAAAACGATTTCATTTTAATTTGAGAACCCTTACCACGGGTATGTTAGTTGTATCGGGTATCGTGTTGATTGCACAAGTATTTATTGTTCACATGCCCCATGCAGCGTCTTTCGAAGAAGGTATGATTGATATTGTAACCTGCCGGTAGAGGTAAAGCATATTTTTCAATGCTTCCAGATCGTACAGCCTGATGTAAACCTTCAACAAATACTCAATCCACAATCTCCACAATTGGTTGACCTAAGCTGCCACTGGGGAATTTAATTTTCAACAGCACGGAAAGTGTTGGCGCTAAATCTGTAATGGTATGGTATCGCGAAGAGCTTCCTTTCTTAATGCCTTTGCCATAAAATAAAATCGGGATGTGCGTATCATACGTGTATGCAGAGCCATGCGTTGAGCCTGTAACTCCGCCCCAGGCGAGCCAGCCTGGCTCCAATGCAAATACAATATCGCCACAGCGTTTTGAGTTAAATCCGCGCACTACACTTCCACGAATGCCTTTCTCATCCGTGCTCACCTGCCTGAGTGTACTTGAAGCAAACACTTGTGCAACGCCTTCGGTGGAGAGCAAAAATTTAGAAATCAATTCCGTGGCCACAAACAAATCAATGCCCGATGATTTCGGATCGCCATCAAAAGCATCCTGATTGATATAAATCTGATCACTTGTTACTACCTCAAGGATTAGTTTATTCGGAAAATATTTTTGTAAGTGTTCATTTAAATTGGCCTTTAGGTAAGAAGGACGGAAATATCCAGCCGGAATTCGCAAATCTTTTAAGTACTGTGGCACATGCGATACACCATGGTCAGCTGTAAGAAATACCGTGTATTCTCCCTTGCCAACTTCTTTATCCAAAAAAAGAAAAAGATCTTCCAGTGTTTTATCCAATCGCAAATAAACGTCTTCCACTTCTACTGCATCAGGCCCCATAGCATGACCTACTGCATCGGTGCTCGAAAAAGATATGGTTAAGAAATCGGTAATTTCATCCTTGCCAAGATCTTCATTTAGCAACGCAGCCTTTGCAAACTCTGCTACAAAGGTATTTCCCCAGGGTGTCATGGCAAGCAAACTATATTGCCCCATTTGCTTTCTGAGTTCTTTAAGGTCATACGGAAAAGTTGGTTTATCCTTGCCTTTCCACTTTCCTTCATAGGGCGAATCATCCGGTAAGGACTCAACATACTGTTTAATGGGAAGCAATGTCTTCCAGTCCTGATTCAAATATTCATCGGGTAACTTTTTATTGTTAAACTTAGTTACCCAGTTAGGAAGTTTTTCTTTATAGTAAGTACTTGTAATCATAGCCCCGGTGCGGCCATCATACCAATAAGCGCCATCGGGCATGTGACCTGCCGGCAACACAGCGCCACGGTCTTTAATGGAGACACCAACAACTTTTGCACGTTGCTGGGTTGCCAGCTTAAGTTCATCTGTTATAGTAGTTGAAAGTAAATGCGCAGGTGAAACGCTACCCCCGGTTTCTGCACCTACCGCCTTCTGATTCTCATCTCCCACACAATTCACACTTTTTTTGGTGGTACGATCATACCAATCATTACCCACAATACCATGAGTGGAAGGTGTGGTGCCT
>CAZNRJ010000201.1:0-7051 GCA_964574945.1 uncultured Ohtaekwangia sp.
CAAAAGGAAGGTTAAAAGCATCGGCTACAGCTTTATAAACAACCTTTCCATGCACAACATTCAATCCCTTCTTAAGGTCTTCGTTTTCTTTGCACGCCTTCTTCCATCCATGGTTAGCTAGCTTCAATGCATACGGAAGGGTTGCGTTAGTGAGCGCCAGTGTTGAAGTGTAAGGTACGGCACCGGGCATATTGGCAACGCAATAGTGAACAATGTCATCAATAATGTAAGTTGGATCTTCGTGTGTAGTGGGTTTACACGTTTCAATACAACCACCCTGGTCAACAGCAACATCCACTAACACAGTGCCGGGGCGCATTGTCTTTAGCATATCGCGGGTAATCAATTTGGGAGCTTTAGCGCCCGGAATTAAAACGCCACCCACAATCAGGTCACTCGTCTTAACAAGTTCACGCAACACATAATCATTCGAAGCCATTGTGTGCACATTCTTAGGCATTACATCATCCAGGTAACGGAGTCGATTCAAATTCACATCCGTGATAATAACATCGGCACCCATGCCGGCAGCAATTTTAGCAGCGTTAGTTCCTACAACGCCACCACCTAAAATCAGCACTTTGGCAGGCATTACCCCGGGTACGCCACCCAATAAAATACCACGTCCTTTTAATGGTTTTTCTAAATACTTGGCGCCTTCTTGTATGGCCATTCGTCCTGCTACTTCCGACATAGGCACGAGTAACGGTAAGCTTCTATCCGCTTTTTCAACCGTTTCATAAGCCAAACAAACTGCCCCGGTTTTAATCATGGCATGTGCCAAAGGTTCGTAGGAAGCAAAGTGGAAATAGGTAAACACCAGTTGATCTTTTTTGATCAGGGAATATTCTTGTTCGATTGGCTCTTTTACTTTGATGATCATTTCCGCAATTGCAAACACTTCATTTGCAGTGGCAAGAATTTTTGCGCCAGCGCCCAGGTACTCTTCGTCATTAAAACCGCTTCCTTCCCCTGCCTTTGTTTGCACATATACAGTGTGACCTTTACGAATAAACTCTTGTGCACCTGCGGGGGTCAGGGCTACGCGATTTTCATTATTCTTGATTTCTTTCGGAACGCCAATGATCATATAATTTTGATTTATTTTAGCAATTTGGACTGGTTTAAGGGCTTTGAGAAGCCTCAATTCGGGGCAAAGATAGTATTCGATAACGATTGAAACGGGTGTTTTTATTTTTTTTCACATACAAGCCATACCAGGTATAATGATCAACCCGTAAAATATTCACAGATGGATGAAGGTTCAATGTATGCCTTTTATGGGTCGCTCAGGCGCCCCTTCTCAGCGGAGAGTCTCCGCCTCATACATAAACCAAATTTACTCATTTACCGATTTCGTTAAATCAATATCCTCCAACATTCCATAATGATAAACTTCATAAATCAAACAGGGGTAACCATTGATGACAAGTCACCGTGATGAAGTACAATCCTTCCGTTTCAGATATTTGTTTTTTGGTGCTCACTCTTATACAATACTATTTCACACTTTAATCTTATTTATTTATTTACACGCTTCATCAGTAAGCACGCGGAGCGCCATTGTTGCTCGTGTTTTGCAATCCAATAAACCCGGGCGGGAAGGAGGCCACCAAGCAACTGCCTATTTTTTTTCATTATCATACCATTCTTTCCATGCCGCTAAGTCCTCAACAGCAAACAATATTTCACCAAAATAATTACGGTCAGTAGTGGCCTTTATACCTGTATTTTCCTCCATATACTTGATCGCATCAATTGATTTCTGTGATTTATCCAATGGATTGTGTCTAGATATTGAATCCAAATAATTGTAATACCTGAAAAATTCGGTATTAAATTTGTTTTCTGTTGTTGAACCTTTATCAAGACAGCCATTTAGCAAAACTAATAGAAGAATCGAAAAAATATTTTTTTTCATTTTTTGGGATTTTCAATTTTAGTTGTAACTGATGTTACGTTACCATTCACAATAGTAATTCGAGCTTTGGCATCTTGATCTCCCCTACGATAGTCTACCTCATAATTCACACTAAGTCTAAACTTAGCATCCCGATTAATCGTTCCATTAGCCCTTTCGCCACCTCTTATAGATCCGTTGACCCTATTCTCACTCTTTTTCTGCCTCTGGTCGGTGTTATCACCGAACAGCCTGTATTTTCACATAACTCCATCCCGTTTTCCATAACAAAAAACTGCTATCTTAAACTATCGCTCCATGCGGACTTAAAAGCCTATTTTGGTGAGCCGTCATAATTGTAATTTTGAAGAGTCCAATCAATCATTACTTCCCTAACCCACGAGGTAAAACTGTCATTGCAAGTTTCAGCATCGCTAATTTTATCATATTTAAAATCTGACTGCCAAAAAATAACAGGGCAGACTTGACTCGATAAACGACCTAAATCCATGCAATAATGATTACCTCTACCATCTGGGGAAAAGGGCAAAAATTCTTTTGGCATTCTATTCTCAACCGCATCATGCTCAAAATCGTAAACCTTGTCCAATGAGGAGCCTTTGAACTCTTCTCCTATTCCAAAAACCTCCGTACCTCCTAAGGAAAATTTATTATATTTTTTAAGGATGAATTTGAAATCGGTGGGAAGGTTACAGCCAATTCTAATTTCAAACGCCTCAAGCCGATCATCCTTTATCGGATTTCCAAGAAGACATAATCCACCTGAGAACTTTGAAAGCTCATTTATCACATTTTCGCATTCGATTATTAAATCTGCCATCCCTTTAATCAATTTTCTGGTGGATATTCTTTCTTCCAGTATTCTCTTTTCATTCTATTGAATTCCTGTCTTTGTTCCTTTGTTAATGGCTTTTGACCTGCTGGGTGATTTGCTCTATAGTTTGGTCCCATCCTATGATCTTTCTATTTCCTCGCAGAGTTACCCGTCTCGGGAACTCTGCGCCTTCTCAAAACTACAACGCTTTAGTCAAATCTATATCCTCCAGTTCTGTATACTTCGTTACTAAGTAGATTTATTCACTTTTCTTCGCAGAGTTACTCGTTTCGAGAATCTCTGCGCGAATGAAAGAAGTGGTAGCGTTACAGAAAGTATAACAAGGATTTAAGTAATTGAAAATCAATAGAGCGAGGAGTTTGAAAAAACAGGATAACTAAAAAACGGGGTGTGCACCCGTTGGGATTTTTCTCTACGAAAGCAGAGCAAATTATCAACATGTCGATCATGGAGATTGGGTGAAATTCTTTGGTGACAGACTGAAATAGCAACATTTTCTATCGTAATTATTTTTGCATTGAACCCTCTTGGGTTTTTTGTTATTTTTGAGATAAACCAACCCATTTACTGTGAGCCAAACAAAGACAATGGTTAGTGGAATATCCGCAAAGAAAGCTTCGTCCATACTTGCTGATTACCGGTTGGCTTGCGAAAGCCGTGAAGCAAGCTTGCTCGGTCGCAAGGAAGTGTTTATGGGTAAAGCCAAATTTGGAATTTTCGGAGACGGAAAGGAATTGGCCCAATTAGCGATGGCTAAAGTATTTCGCGATGGCGATCACCGTGCAGGCTACTATCGCGATCAGACTTTTATGCTGGCTATTGGAGAGCTTACACTGCAACAATATTTTGCCCAGTTGTATGCCCATACGGATGTAGATGCAGACCCTGCTTCAGCCGGAAGGCTGATGAACGGTCACTTCGCTACGCGCATGATTGATGAGAAGGGCGCCTTCAGGAATTTAGCTAAACTAAAAAACAGCAGTTCAGATATTTCTCCCACCGCGGGCCAGATGCCCCGTTTAGTTGGCCTGGCCTATGCATCAAAACTTTTTAGGAATAATCCGGCACTTGCAGGCTATAAGGAACTTAGTAGTAACGGAAATGAAATTGCATTTGGTACGATAGGTAATGCGTCAACGTCTGAGGGATTATTCTTTGAGGCGATTAATGCAGCCGGAGTTTTACAAGTTCCCATGTTGATTTCCGTTTGGGATGATGACTATGGAATCTCAGTCCCTAAAGAGTATCAAACAACAAAAGGAAGTATTTCAAAAATATTGGCAGGGTTTCAGCGAACGAATGAAGAGAAGGGATATGAAATTTTAACTGTTAAGGGTTGGGATTATCAGGCACTTTTGCAGACTTATGAAAAAGCCGAAAAAATTTGCCGTGAAGAACACGTGCCGGTACTGGTGCATGTAGTTGAAATGACTCAGCCGCAAGGCCACTCCACATCTGGTTCGCATGAACGATACAAACCTAAGGAGCGCCTGGCCTGGGAAGTTGAAAATGATTGCAATCGCAAATTGCGCCAATGGATTATAGAGAAAGGCATTGCTTCCCCGGAAGAACTAACTGAGGTAGAAAAAGGAGCAAAGCTTACTGCGAAGATTGCTAAAGAAACTGCGTGGAAAGCTTTCAATGAAGATATACAAAAAGAACAAAAGCAACTCGAGCAAATTCTGAAGGTAGCAGCCGAAGAGTCATCTGAGATTAATGACGTATTGCAGGAGCTAAAGCGTACAATCAATCCGCTTAGGTTGGATTCGATGAAGGCGGCAAAAAAATCTGCACGTTTGCTTCGCAATTCTTCCGCACCCGTAAAAGAAGAGTTGAGAAATTGGATTAAGATTACCGGGCAGGAAAATTATGACCGATTCAGTTCATATCTCTATTCCAATTCAGAATGGTCGGCATTAAAGGTAAACCATGTTGAAGCAGTTTATTCAGAAAAATCCCCTCTTGTAGATGGGAGGGAGGTTTTACAAGCCTGTTTCCGGGAAGCGTTAAAAAGAGATCCCACGGTGCTCGCCTTTGGTGAAGATGTAGGCCAGATTGGGGATGTGAATCAGGGCTTTGCCGGGTTGCAGCAAAAGTTTGGTGAATTGCGTGTGACCGATACAGGCATTCGCGAATGCACAATTATTGGGCAAGGAATTGGTGCGGCTTTAAGAGGGTTAAGACCTATTGCAGAGATTCAGTATCTTGATTACTTGCTATATGCAATCCAAATCATGTCCGATGATTTGGCGTGCCTCCAGTATCGTACTAAAGGCGGTCAGAAAGCACCGCTAATCATTCGAACGCGCGGTCATCGGTTGGAAGGAGTATGGCATGCGGGTTCGCCTATGGGAATGATTTTAGGCTCATTGCGCGGCATTCATGTGCTTGTTCCCAGGGACATGACCCAGGCAGCCGGGTTCTACAACACCATGCTTCAATCAGATGAGCCGGCATTGATTATCGAATGTTTAAATGGCTATCGGTTAAAAGAAAGATTACCTGAAAATATCGGGGAGTTTACCGTGCCTTTAGGTGTGCCCGAAGTATTAAAGGAAGGAACCGATGTAACCCTTGTAACATACGGCTCCATGTGCCGAATTGTAATGGATGCTGTTACCAATTTAGAAAGTGATGGAATTTCATGCGAGGTAATTGATGTACAAACTCTTTTACCTTTTGATATAAACCAGGTAATAGTTGAATCCATAAAGAAAACCAACCGGGTTATTTTTGCTGATGAAGATGTACCTGGCGGTGCAACTGCTTTTATGATGCAGCAAGTATTGGAGGGTCAGCATGCATACAACTATTTAGATGCTACTCCGCTAACAATTGCTGCCAAAGAGCATCGCCCTGCCTATGGTTCAGATGGTGATTATTTCTCTAAACCAAACAGCGAAGATGTGTATGATGTTGTTTACTCAATGATGAGTGAGTGCGAGCCAGACCGGTTTCCGAAAATTTATTAAAGGGTAAATTCCGGGGTTTCAATAAACGAACTCTTATTGAGAGCACGGTCCTTTATTTGGACCCTGATTTTTAGAGGCTTAATACTAAAGAAGGCTTTAAAGGCAGTAGACCCCATGCCATATCTTATCCTCCCTTCTAAGGGCGATCCGGGTTTCTCTTTAAACAAAATGGGAAACCTTCCGTCAAAGGTACCTCCGCATCCGGGGTAATTAAATTCTTTTGTTAAATCAAATTCGGTAAAAGTGTTATCCGGATTCTTGACCAAAAAATCAATGGTTATGTTGTAATAATTGGGATTTAAATCGAAGTATAAAGTGTCTTTGACTAAATTGTTCTCACGGATTACATCCCAATTAACGCAGTTGTAGGGTTTAACAAAGTCGGGGAGGGTATCATAATTGGGGTTGGTTCTTTTATCTTTATAACTCAGATACTTACCATCCGGAAAACGGTAATAAAATTTATTATTGTATGGAGCTGTTATTTCCGATGGATCGAGACCCAGGTCACCATCGCCATCCCTGAATTTTATAATTAATATCAACGAGTCGTAGTTGCTATCGAAGCCGGTTCCATACTCGCGGTAAACAATGCTCTCAAATTCAATTTGGGGTTGTACCGGGTATTCCGGTGGGGTAAAGCAAGCGCTTACGCACAGCCCGATAAATAAAAAAAGCCCAAATCCTCGTATCAATCTCATTTTCTACCTTTAGCCTTCGTAAAATAAACAACAGTTGGACACATTCAAAAGTTTTGAAGACTCTTTGTATTCGGTAAACGAAGGCAACTTTGAGGATATTGCCCTTCAATTATTCAGATTTCAAGCAAAGAATAACCTTGTTTATAATCAATACCTGAGTTTTTTGGATTGTAAACCACACGAAATTCAATCCATTGAAAATATCCCATTTTTACCCATCAGCTTCTTTAAGACACAACTCGTAAAAACTGGCAACTGGCAAGCTGAGGTAGTGTTTTCAAGCAGCGGCACAACCGGAATGACCACCAGTAAACACCTGGTGAGGGATACTTCATTCTATCTGAAGTTATCACAAAATATTTTTGAACGGTTCTATGGATCGTGCGAAAATTTTCATTTCCTGGCACTTCTTCCATCGTACCTGGAAAGGGCAGGTTCATCATTAATTGCCATGATGAACCACTTTATTGAACAGAGCAAATCATTGCATTCAGGATTTTACCTGAGCAATCATGAAGAATTAAAACGCAAACTCCGGTTTTTAAGGAACGATGAAAAGCGGGTTATACTTTGGGGGGTATCTTTTGCGTTGCTTGATTTAGCAGAATTGGGGGAAGTTGAT
>CAZNRJ010000202.1:0-1367 GCA_964574945.1 uncultured Ohtaekwangia sp.
GGGTGGTGTAGATACCGGAAGGAACAAAGCAGTGGATGCAGATAGACCGATGATCATGGCTACCTCTGTTAAATTGTTTGGTAAAATGGCCATGCCTAATGGAATGAGTACGGTACTGGTAGCCGTGTTGCTCATAATATTTGAAAAAAGCATGGTGGCATAAGCAAGTAAAAAATAGAACAAGACTGGCGGCACTTCAAGGGATGCAATTCTTGTAGCGTACAAATTCAATAATCCCGTTTCCTGAAGTCCAGTACCTAATGCAAGGCCACCCGCCACCAGGATAAGTGTATCCCAACCCATAGCGCGTATATCGTCACCATTAAGCACTCCTGTTAGTGGCAAGAAAACGAGCGGAACGACTGATACCGCAGCAGCGCTTAATTTATGAAGCGGGCTTGTTAGCCAAAGCATCAGGGTGGTGAGCAGAATGATGATTACAATCCATCTTTTAATCTTAGACCCTTTGCCGTCATTGGATTTTGGCGCTATGGTATCCATCGAAAACGGTGCTGCTTCTTTCAGGAAAATTTTAGTGAGTACATACCAGGCCAGGAAAGTCAGCGCGAATGCAACCGGTAATCCAAAATAAATCCAGGTAACAAAATCCATGGGTTGGTGGGCTTTGATCAAGGCCCCAACAGAAATTGCGTTTGGCGGACTGCCAATCATAGTACCCATGCCTCCTGTGGTAGCGGCTATCGAGATACCTAAAATCAAGGCTTTACTTACCTTCGACCCTTTGCCTAATGTAATCAGCACGGGCATTAATGCAGCAATTACCATAGCAGCCGTGGCCGTGTTTGAAATAAGCATGGAGGCTAACATGGTTACAGCCATCAGGCTGAATAAAACCCATTTGGGGTTTGTTCCACACACCTTTAGTGTGATTTGGATAAGATCGATATCAAGTTTTGTTTTGGTCATTGCAGAGGCCAGGAAAAAGCCACCCAGCATGAGCCAGATTACACGGCTTGAGAATTTGTGGATGTAAATTGAAATGTCTACGGGTGCATTTGAAATTTTTTCATAGCCCAGGGTATACACCAGAAAGGCAATGATAAGAAGCCCGACCGAAAACGGTGGTACTGCTTCCGTCAGCCATAAACCAATTGAAAGGACAAGCAGGAACAGAACGTACGTTTGAGCTTGTGTAAAAGAAGGTTCGTGAATAAGCCAGGTAAGGCCGGATGCCAACAATAAGGCAAGCAAAAAGTAATACAACTTTTTGCTTTTCTTTTGGTCTGGGTTTGCAGCCTCGCTCGCCATTGTTATGGTTATATTTTTTCTCCCTGAAATAATTTTGAGAAGGGCACAGCGGTAATGCCATGAAGAAGAATGCTGAGTAAGACCGTAAGCGTTATGAT
>CAZNRJ010000202.1:1377-7051 GCA_964574945.1 uncultured Ohtaekwangia sp.
CGCCCAAAGTGAGTACAAGCATTAACAGGTACAATACCGATGCAATTCCCCTGGGACCAAACCATCCAATAAACCAAATGCTGGTATTTGACAATCCCGAACCAATCAAACTAAGTGCTACAGGCACCATGCGGATGAACGTAAGGCTGAGCAAGGCATATACAACCGACTGCCAATCCCACAATGGAAATGAAATGGGTACGAGTATCAAACCAAAAAGAAGAAAGATGAACAAAACCATGGCATGGCTCTCCGCTTCACCGAACTCGCGTATCCGTTCCCGGATTTTCGGGGTGCGTGTGCCCAGCATCATTCCGGCAAAGAAGGCTGCTATAAATCCATTTCCGTGCACTGATTCTGCCAATGAAAAAGCCAGTATGGCTAAGGACACCGAAGCAAGTTGCTGGAACGTATGATTCATCCAGCCACGCCTTGCAGTATGGTCCACCATCAATCCACCAAGCCAACCTACCAGCCCCCCCAGGGCGGGGCCAAATACAAATTGCTTCAGCACGAACAGAAGCCAGTAGGTCACCGTTCCGCTTTCACCCGATGCTTTTCCTGAAATAATAGCGAAGCAAATTAAGATGGGCGGCAAAGCAATTCCATCATTTAAACCACTTTCAACATTAATGGTTTGACGGATTTTCTGAGGCACCAAATAACTTGTTACTACGGCCTGCCCAAGGGCAGCATCGGTGGGCGACAATATCAGCGCCATCAGCAGCAGGTTCCAATACGGTTCTCCCGGAAATAATGGAATGGCAATTAACGCCCCTACTATCATGGTGATGGGAAGACCGATGCCTAACAAACGAATAGGAAGTGCACTTTCTTTTTTTAATTTTTGAAGATCGAGCGTTGATGCATCGACAAACAGCACCAGGATAAGCGTAAGTTCTGCCAGTATTTTTACCATAGGCGCCCTTGACCCAGCCTTCATTATTTCGAATGGCAGAAAACTAAGGACGATGCCAACTACAACAAAAAACATAGGGGCCGTAATAATTGATTTATCTGCCAGCCTGGAGAAGAGCCCATAGCTAAGAAGAAGCAGGGCCATAATGGTAATGATGGGATGATCAGTCATATGTGTTCTTTTATGTTGCCACGAGACTTATTTTTCTCTAATTCGACCTACCCACATTAAAGTAGTGAGATTTTCATGCTTAATTGTTGATTATCACCTTAGCAGGGTTCAAAAACATTTTATACCGGAGCTGAATCACATTGTCGTTACTGATAAAGCCACCATTGATTTCATCACGTGACGATTGCCGGGTATAGATTGCTTCAAACCGGTGTTTATAATTCAACCGGTAACTTAACCCAATCCTGCCCCGTCTGCGGTTTGCGAACCGCTCATCCAATTGTTGATCCATCACAATAAATTCCTCATAATCTAAAATAGCATACCAGAGATTGTCCCTGAATAAATTGGGGCCATTAATACAAATGAAAGCCTCTCCCTTAATTCGGGTACGATTGCTAACATCCCAGTCTTGTTCTTCCAGTTGTTTGAAATAGCGTGGCTGATATCGTAAAATTAAACGCGAATCGATTCTCCTTCTTTGCGTAATGTGAAAGCGGGTTCCGATAAGGGGTGAGATCTCAAACGAATTGACGCCTTCTTTTTGAACGGTATAAGCAAATGGAACCTCCGCAGTCAAATCCACATTGTTAAAAAGTATGTACTCAAAAGTTGTACTCAAGCTATAACTTCTCCATTTATTCTCGGATGATAAAACCGTTTGATAGGAAGGGTTTATCTCTAAAAGATAATCGTTTGCAAAGGGATAGCTGACCTGGAAATCCAGCCAGAGTTGTTCATTACGCTGGCTGTGGGCAGAAACGAAACTCATTATACAAACCATTAAACTTAATAGCCTTCTATTCATCTTTACGGTTAAATTGAACAGGTCTTCATTCAAGATGCAGCAGGCAAATACACTCTGTGCAGACGAACGGGTCAATGCTGATTAAAAGTAATAACCTCAGTATTGATAATTTCAATTACAACCCAAAGCGGTACTGAACACCCCCCAATACCTGTTTACGTGAACCTAAAAATCCCGCCTCACCCCTGAACATTAAGTGCTTATTGACTTGAAATTGTGCCCCCACAATAAAGTTCCAGGCATCTTTGACGCGCTTGTCCATAGAATATTGAACGGTGGAAGCAGCAAAGTTATTAAGGGCGCCATCGGCCGCACTTAAAATTCCCCCGGCCCTGCTTAATGCAGCATTGGCCGTTTCATGCTTCGCTTTATTTACTGGGTTATTCTCGGTTAGGCCATCCCACCATGCATCTACCTGTGCTTGCGCATCACCCACTTTCTGAATCCCCTGATCAACTTTACCACCAAAGCCCTCTGGCAGCACGTCAGACAGGTTCATTGAGCCATCCGTTCCGCTACGAATGGCAACGCGAAATCCACCTACCCACAGTGCAACAGATTGTTCCGGTTTTTTAAGTTTGAAGTTTTTACCAAAGCGCGGACCAAACACGAAAGACCTGGCCGGTTTAGTTAATTGCGGAACGTCCGTCCAGGCCATATTCATATCAAGCGCGAGAAAACCTCCACCCACACCAATGGTTGGCGTCAGACCAAAACCAAAAGTGGACGTTTTGAAGTCAATCACAGTGCCCGTAGATAGAATTTCCTGGTCAGTACCCGATCCATCCGGCACCCAAACTCCAAAATTTACATTGGTTGAAGCCTGGGCCGAGCCAAATATGCCATAGATATTGAGGAAAGGAAGTAACCAAATATCCGGCCTTACAGTAAAGGCAGTGGCCTGGGCTTTGGCTTCATCGAATCGCACGATTCCGTCCAGGTTGTATTTTGGCCCATAGTTAAACCCAACCTCCAGGTTTTCTATAATAAGCAAAGATTCCTGCCCGAAAAATTGGGCACTCAACCCGGCAGAATAAGGAAGGTTAAAGCCGGCCTTGGTGGCTTTATCGCCCCAGATGGGTAACGTGTATGGATAGTCAGAATTTTTCAAGCTGTCGCTCAGCGCCTGGTTCTTCTTGCCTACTTCTTTATTGGTAAAGACCTGGGCAGATGCGCCAGCAGAAGCCAGGAGAAATAAACCTACTAACAAATTGCGTTTCATCGTTTTAATATTTTTCATTCAATTTTCAGATTTTGCCACTAAGGCACAAAATCACAAAGAAAGCATTCATTTTTGAATGCAATCCCGAAAAAAACTTAGTGTCTTCATGGCGTTTATGCATACGTCCAGTTATCTAAAATAAGTTTGAATTTACAGGAATACGTTCATTTATAATAATTATAATAATGTTAGCTGAAGGCGGCACTGAAAAAATTGTGTGGCTCCTTTTAAATTGAATCGATCTAACACCCCGTAGCCATACGCCAATTCGAAACGCACATCTTTGGAGAGATACCAGTTTACCATGGGTGTTACTCTCCAGAATTTACCTCCTTGAATAGTGCCTCCATCAAGACTGAGTGTTGACGCACGAAACAGAACTTCCCAGGCGCCCGGTCCGCCTTTAAAAACCGATTTTTTTATTGGCACAAATCCAAGTATGCCCGTAGTGGTATTATAAGGACGTGATTCACCTGTAATGATATAACTGGCTACCACTTCACCCCCAACATAAACGGGATTGTTTGCTGTCGAAGAATTGAAGTAATGTCCATATACTTCAGAACCGAACATCCACGGTCCCTTGCAATAATAAGCTTCTCCGCCAATGTGGTTGGAGTAATTGCTTTGAAATTCACCGGTATCAATAAAGCGCGGAGCGGGATTCGCTTCCGGTCTTGAACGTACTCTGATGCTGCCATCAGCCACTTCACCATATCGGTAATTTATTCCAACATGAAAAACGGTCTTCTCTTCGGGTGAGTAAATCGGAAGCCATCCAACCCTTGCTACCGTTTGCCATTTATAGGTAGAGAATGATTGGCTCTTTGAAAGCCAATCGGTAAACACTCCTAAATTCCAAAATATCTTTTGCTTGGGAAGATAACCAAGCCACTTCACTCCATCTGCGAGTATAGGGATTACATCAATCGCCATTTGCCTTTCCATCGTCCAACCCGAATATCCATTCATCACTTTGTTCATGGAGAATCCTTCTTTGGTTCGGCCAACAAAAATATAACCCGACAGTTCGGGCACACCCACCATAACTCCGCTCTCTCGTATATACCACGAACCATTAGCACCATCATACATGGCTCCGAATTTCCAGCTCATTGTTCTTTTGATGGTTTTAAACTGGCCGCTGGCTACCAATCGAAAATCACGAACGGCAAAGGCCGGCTCAAGGGCTGAGCCTATTGAATCCATTTGTCTTTTGCCTGCATCATCCTGCGAATATCCTGCGAATTCATACAAGAAACCTCCACCAAACTTAAAGGTGGAAAATTTTCCCGGGAACAATCGCCAGCGTTTGTCTCTCCACCTGACGGGGAGGGAATCGGAACTTATCACCTCAAGTGTTTCACCCTCGGTGCCATCGGGTATTGTTTCCTGGCCGAAGGAATCCCACACCGGTAATAGCAATCCCATCATTACTATCAGCCTAACTAAGGGTTTTAATTTTACAGATGGTGTTGATAAGCAATGATATTTCATTCTTCTGCAAAGTAAAATGGCTGAAAGCAAAGAACTGATACTTGCTTTCAGCCAAAATATATAACGTGTTATTTTTGATTTAGAATATACCCATAGGTGATATAAATCCTACTGTAAATCTTCCGGTTGTTTGATCTACTGCTCCAAAACTACTTTTTGCATAGTCCGAATAGACATATTTTCTTCCAACCCAGTTAGCAAAAAATTTGATATTCAAATCCTCCCATGGAAAATACTCCACAGCAGGAATAAATCCCCAGGCATCACGAATATGCGTTTCACCGGTAGTATTACCCGGGTCATTAAAGCTGTTTTTCCAATTGGCAATGTCCAACATCCCGACAAATGTAAGATGGACTTTCGGGGTTACCTGGTAACGAAGGTTAATCCAGTGACCTATATATAAGGTATTTCCGACCGAATAATCATAGAGACCGCTCGCTTTAATGGTTTCACTGACGATCGTGGTTCTGTCCAATGCTTCATCGCTCCATTTGAAATCATAGATGAACCTGAATTTACCAAAGTTAAACTCATTACCCAACGCGATGTAATTCATGTTAGCTGCATCACCATTAGTATGTTGAGCTTCATTAAATAAAGAGTATGACCAAATGGTTTTTACTTTTCCATCAAACAAACTTCCACGCCAGTTCGACACAAAGGCTAATGGCGCTTTTGACTCTGTGAAGTTGGGTTGAGCTGCACCATACAATTCGTCAAACGACTTTGTTCTTGAGTCCAGGATTTGAAAAGTCCATTGATTTTTAGAGCTGGCGGTATAGGTAAATCCTACGCCTGTAAGGAAGTTATCTGCGTATTCAACAATATCTGAATATTCATAAATATCAATCGGGTTCCAGTCAAATTCCCAGGCACCCCAATCGGCACACATCTTACCGGCAGTAATACTGAATTGTTTTGTGAGATCGAACCGAAGAAAAGCTAAGTCAACAGACCTGCTCATGTTATCCATTGACTCAGCAGTCTGAGCCCTCGTGTACCGGTCGCGGAAACGGAAGTAAACTTTTTCATGAACCTGACCGCGGAATTCCAA
>CAZNRJ010000203.1:0-6980 GCA_964574945.1 uncultured Ohtaekwangia sp.
CATTTTGCGAACGCTGTTCTTTGCAGGGATGGCAATATTGGCCCGCCACCTGTAATATAAATCGTATGCTTCAACGGGAATGATGCTGTTCAATCCGTCATTTCCACCATGAAGCTGAAGGATAACAATCACACGGTCGTTGGTGCTTTGCTCTGCCATCCGTGTAAATGAATTTTCCGCCATCAACTTAATCGGAATCCCGCCAAGGGTAATAGGCACTGCAGCGAGGGAAAGTTGCTTTATGAATTTTCTGCGTTTCATTTCTGCTTAGTAAAGTTGATACTCAGGTGATTGAAGCATGGCATTGAAAAGACTTTCTAATTGCTTGCGCACTACTTCCATATCTACAGGATTGTTCCAACGGAAAGTCCACGAACCCTCGGGGTCGGCATCAATTTGCGGTGATTTTAAAAATGCAGTGAGGAAATAATTCATGCGTTCGGCTGTCAGGCCTGCGGTGTCATCTAATGCCGGATCGAACGTAAGATTATCCGACAAGGGAAGAAAGTATTTAGCCAACTCAATGATCAGCGCTTTGGCATCCGAAGCAATCGCATTGCTGATATTGGTTTGTACAAAAGCAACAACATCTATCTTTAACGCTCCGGACATCGATTGATTACCTGAAACTAAAGAGCGAATAAAATCATACCTGCGGATGAGGTAGTTGGTGGAGATCCAGCTGCGATGGTAAATAGGATATTGATGATAGGCATCATACCCTGCTACATCGAAAGGTTCATAAAAATGCATGCCCATGCTTTCGAGGTTGCGGACGAGTTCACCGGTATTTTCATAGAACGATTCGACATTGGCAACAGGATCAGGTAACTGTATTCCAAAAATCCGGAAGGTGCCAATCATTAGGTCAAGTGGTGATTTGATTATCCCACCAAAGTTATCGTCTCCATTACCGGCAGCGGCATCGTAAAAATGTTGACTCTGAAAAAGATCTTCCAGTACAGGTTGAATTTTATAATTGTTTGCTGCGAGCGTGTTAGCCATCTCGGCAATGATGGTATCGTCAATAGCCTGGGGGATTTCGTGGTACACAAAAAATCTATAGATCCTCCGGCAAAAATTTCGGGCAGTTTCAGGTTGCGAATAGATTAATTCAATTAACTGACTGATTTCGTCTAACGTACTGGCTTCTGTAGCATTAGTACCTGACAGTAAAGTAGGATCAGGTTGAATGGTAGCATTGTTAAACCGATCACTAAATTGCTTTACAGAATTATCGTGACCGTTGGCATTGGTAGCAGAACCTCTTACTTTTCCACGTGGCAACTTCATAGTTCCGGCTAAGTCAAGATCCACTGTTATGTCCAGGTTTGAGAACGTAGTGTCCAATGTCCAGCCGGATAGAACCTGCGCTGCTGCACGCACATCTTGTTCTTTATAATTAAAATAATCACCCTGAACGGTAGCGGCTGGAAGGGTACCTTCCAACCCTCTTCCAATTGAATAGAGTTCTAATAATTCGCGGCCATAGTTTTCATTCACGCTGCCGTTTACGTTTAGATTGCCATCAAGCAATCGCAACATGGCATTATCAACGCTTATTTTTTTTGTGAGGGTTTTAATATTGTATTCAACAGGCAACAGTTTATCGAAAGCAAATTTTCGATAGAGTTGATTCTGAAAATACAGCGACCTGCTGTTATCTACTTTCGATTGAATGGTAGTGAGTACCGAATGAAGGAAGAAGACAACTTTTTCGCGCGTTGCATAAGCGAGGGAATTTGAAGGCGGAACGCCAATCCCTAACATTTGCCCGATAAACCAGCCTTTAAAAAATTCCTGCAGGTCACTGTCACCACTATTTGCATCTGTAGTTCCGGTCACAACCCATTCCGTTCCCGTTTCCGGATCGATGGGCAATGCTGGGTCTGGCAGTGGTTGCTGAAAGAGCAGTGGCACAGCCTGGGCAGCAGTAAGTGTGGCAAATGAATCAATCTGCAGTTTAGTAGGGCCGAACGAAGCACGGTGCAATAAATGAGCGGCTCTTTTGTAACCCAACGGACCGCCAAATGAAGGTAAAGGCATGCTAAAAAATTATATCCCGACAAGTTAATTCTTATCACCTGAAGATTAATGTTATTTTTCAGTTATGTGGCAGATTTAAGCGACTATTGGCCTTATTTTTCCATCACCTTGAGTTACCTACTTTTGTTGAATGAAAATTATTGAGTGTCCGCGGGATGCAATGCAAGGGCTGGAGGAGTTTATCCCCACAGATGAAAAAGCCTTATATATAAACCAGCTTCTAAAGGTAGGTTTTGATACAATCGATTTCGGGAGCTTTGTTTCCCCCAGGGCGATTCCGCAAATGCGCGATACGGCTGAGGTGCTCAGGCAGTTGGATTTATCAAATACTAAAACCAAGCTGCTTGCCATTGTTGCAAATACAAGAGGCGCAGAAGAGGCATGTGCATTTGACCAGGTTCAATATTTAGGATTTCCACTCTCTATTTCAGAAACCTTTCAGCAAAGGAATACCAATAAGTCGATCGTGGAGGCGCTCAATACGGTGAATGAAATTCAGGAGTTGTGTAAAAAGCACAACAAGCAGCAAGTGGTTTATATCAGCATGGGCTTTGGCAATCCTTACGGTGATCCTTATGATGGAGAAATTGTAAATAAGTTTGCTGATATTCTCTCCACGCTGGAAATTGAAATCATTTCGCTGTCCGATACCATTGGGGTTTCTGAACCGGATCAGATACAATATCTATTTAAATCTTTAACGAAGAGTTTTCCTAAAATAGAGTTTGGTGCTCACCTTCATTCCAATCCGTTAACCAGGCTCGAAAAAATTGAGGCGGCTTATCATGCGGGCTGTCAACGTTTTGATGGAGCCATAAAAGGATTTGGAGGGTGCCCTATGGCAAAGGATGAATTGGTAGGAAATATGGCTACCGAAACCATTCTTGATTTTCTAAAATCAAAAAATGAATCTCCGAATCTTAATTTTTCCGAATTTGAAAAAGCAGTTCAATTGGCCAACCAGATTTTCCCTCATTAGGTCTAACGAAGAGCAAACATTTTTCCGGGCAACGACTTTACTGCATTTTTAAATTCTAACGTAAGCAGGAGTGAAGCCAACAGGCTGGGGGACATGTTGGACTTAAAACTCAACTCATCAATCATGACCGGGGCATTGCGCTCTTTTAAAATGGCCAGCACTTTTTGTTCGTCAGGTTCAAATTGAGTCAGCTCAAGCGTAGTTTGAGTTGAGCCGGACTGTGCCTGCCAGTTCATAATGTATTCGAGGTCTTTAATCGAAGTAAATAAATTGGCTTTGTTAATCTTAATCAACTTATTGCAACCTTCTGAATACGTATTGCCTAAATTTCCTGGCACGGCAAATACATCTTTGTTATAACTGTTTGCAATTTCGGCAGTGATTAATGCCCCTCCCTTTTCAGCAGCTTCAACTACAATGAGCGCATCGCAAAGCCCGGCTATAATCCGGTTGCGGGCAGGGAAATTATGTGCATCGGGTTTTGTTCCAAATTTGTTTTCGGTAATCAATGCACCATGATTAATCATTTTTGTTGTTGTGTCCTTATGCACGGCAGGATAAATGATATCCATACCGCTGCCCATCACGCCTACAGTGGCAAGCCCGTGTTTCAATGCAAATTTGTGTGCATGAATATCAATCCCGTAAGCGAGGCCACTTACAATTAATGCCTGGTGCGGAACCAGCTCTTCGCAAATTTTTTCAACTATATGTTTCCCATACTCCGTGGCCTGTCGCGTTCCAACAATGGCAACTGATTTGGCAACATTCAAATTTTGATTGCCTTTGTAATAGACTAATGCGGGTGCATCATCAATAGATTTTAACCGATGCGGATATTTCTTATCGGTAAAGAAGAGTATCTCGGTGTCTGATTTCTCAGCTTTCAGTAATTCTTTTTCGGCTTCGTGAAATGTTTGCCCCTTCATGATTGCTTCGGCAGAAAACTCACCGACCCCGGGAATCTTAAGGAGTTTTCCTTTTGGGGTTTTAAATACCTGTTCAGCCGAACCGCAATAGCTCACTACTTGCTTGAGTAAAAAATCGCCAATGCCAGGCGTGAAATGAAGCGCTAATAATGAAAGGCGTTCCTGATCCATGAATTCAATATATGAATTCGGAAATTAAATAATCTAACCAAGAGTTGGGAGTTTTACTTACAGCTTTTCGTGAATCTGCACTAAAAACTGGCGCACTTTTTTTAGGGACTCAAGAAGTTCCATTTTGTCGCGTACAGACTGACTATCATTGCGTAACATTTCTTTGGCACCCTGCAGTGTAAACCCTTTTTCCTTTACAAGATGATAGATGGTGCGAACATGGTCAATGTCCTCTTTGGTAAACTGACGATTTCCTTTGCGGTTTTTCTTTGGCTGGATGAGATCAAACTCGGACTCCCAAAAACGTATAAGGGAGGGGGCTACATTAAACAATTCGGCAACTTCACCGATTGAGTAATATATCTTCTCAATTTCTTTTTCTTTATACGCCATGAGAGACTATAGAGCCAGGATGCAATCGGTTTTTGTAGTGATCTTCATGCAAAGTAACAATTCTTTAAACTTGAAACAACGTTGGGATTTTTTTTTATCGACAACCTATTCACATCACATTGTGGATTTCAATACCCAACCCGAATCATCAATTTCGATCTTACTTTCAGGGAAATCTTCTTGTGTTAACTGCTTAATTCGTTTCAAAACTTGATTTTCAGGATCAATCATAACTCCCGACCTGAACGATTGATGGGTTGAAGTAATGTGTGCCTTCAAAAAATTGCCTTCTGAATTTGTATAAACCTTAATAATGGGTGACCAGCCGTTAATGCCCGCTACATTAATGCCCGCGTAGGTGCAAAAATTCCCCAAACTGTACGCAATGAACCGATCCTTATAAACTTCAATGGCCCTGGTAACATGCGGCCCATGTCCAAAGACAATATCGGCACCGGAATCGATAAGGGAGTGTGAAAATGAATAGACATCGCCCCGGTTTTCGCCATAGAAGATTTCATTTTTGCGAGGCACATGCTGATGTTGTGGCCCTTCAGCCCCTCCATGGAAGGAAACTATCACAATATCTACGAGCGAATCCAAATGGGCGACAATTTTTTTGGCTTCGTCAACATCATTAAGGCTCAAACAGCCACTGTTGGGGGCAAATGCGGTGAAGCCATATTTAATTCCATCTTTTTCAAAAATCGTATAAGGGTTTGTGGTTTGGCCTGCATGGTAAAGACCTGCATCTTCCAAAGTTTTCATTGTGCTTTTTCTTCCCACATCACCAAAATCACCGGCATGGTTGTTGGCGAGGCTCATCACATCGAACCCCGCATTGGTAAGGTTCTTAACATAACTAACAGGGCTGCGAAATACATAACACACTTTAGGGTCGCGACAGGTTTTTGCAGTGCCACCCTCATCAAGCAGCACACCTTCTAAATTTCCCATGGTGACATCTGCGCTGGAAAGAATGGAACTGACCTCACTCATTAACTCAAGACCATCGTTAGGGGGCAACACTCCGCCATTGGGGTAGTTGCTGCCCATCATAATATCACCCACACCAATTACAGTTACCGTGTCCTTTTTCTGTGCGGATACATCTATAATAAAAATGAATAGCAGGATGGAAAGTAGACTAAGTCGCATAGAAATAAATTGAAGGTGCAAATAAAGGGAGAAGTCTTTGACCGGAGAAGGATTAAGGAAATTAATCCAATGAGGTAACAGATTTACTTCCAACCTCAATCAGCTTTTCGTACTCCTTATTATTAAGGTCGCGCTGAAAGAAATTGATGGGATTGATAGCCTGGTTTTTATAATGCACTTCATAATGCAAATGGGCACTTACTGAGGTTCCTGTGCTGCCAACATACCCAATAACCTGGCCGCGCTTTACTAATTGGCCGGCACTTACAATATAACTGGTCATGTGGGCGTAACGTGTTTCAAAACTATAGCCGTGATTAATGTATACAACGTTGCCATACGTTTCTGAGCGCTGCGCTGTACTCACCCGACCATCTCCGGTTGCATAAATTGGGGTTCCTGGAGGAGCTGTAAAATCCAATCCATTGTGAGGGCGCACATAACCAAACAGGGGATGCATGCGAAGGCCAAAAATGGTATGCAGACGGCTCAGGTCTTTGTTGCTGATAGGCTGTATAGCAGGTCTTGAAGCCCACATTTTTTCCTTCTTCTCTAATTCTTCCATTAACTGTTGCAAGGATTGGGCTTCAATTTCCAACCGGTTTTTTATTTTTTCAGATTGGATGTAAGCAGTTCGTATTAATGAATAGGGGATTGATTCACTTTCTTTCTCGCGACCACCCACACCCGCTTCGCGTTGTGATTGGTCTAATGGCTCTAAATCAAGAATAACCCTATAATTTCTATCATCATTATGCTCAAGGGCACTCAGTTGTGAGGAGGTGCGGTCTAATTGTTTGTACAGGATTTTCCATTCATTTTTTAAATTTTCATTCATTGCTTCTTGCAGCGTTTCATCAATGTAAGGGTATCGGTAATTGAAATACGTTAGCCCGGCTAAACCGATAACCAATGAGATCCCAAGAAAAGCCAATAATCTTCTGCCGGCAATTTTTGGCGAGATCACAATAGGCTCGTACTTACACGTTTCTGCATTATATGTGTAGTGAATCTTAGCCATCAGTCGAGCGATTGATTTTGTTTACTGCTTTGACTAAGTAATACTTTGTATTGATCGGCAGAAATGCCTTCGAGAATAAACTTAATGGGATCAAGGTTTTTTCCATCCAGAATAACTTCATAATGAAGATGCGGAGCAATAGATCCACCACTGGAACCCACGGAGCCAATGATCTGTCCTTTCTTAAGGACTTGCCCTTGCCTTACAATGATTTCTTCCAGGTGACCATAGCGGGTTACATATCCATTGCCATGATCAATCTCAACAAAATTGCCATAACCCG
>CAZNRJ010000204.1:0-6972 GCA_964574945.1 uncultured Ohtaekwangia sp.
ATTAAACGGGCCGAACAGGTTGGCGACACCACGCACTACAATAGTTTGATCAATCAAGTGCGCATGATCAAAAAATTTCAAACTACACATACTCCAAACGTACTCGGAATTTATTTGCTGTACCGGGTAATGAAGGCAGTTCCAACCATACAAGCGATTGAAAAGAGAGTGAAACAGCAAGCATCTGAATACACTAAGATTATCAATCGCATTCCGTCTTTAACTTTATATGCGGATAACGCAGCCGTATTATCCGACACAGTAATCACAGTAAAGGGAAACGGACCAACGATTAAAAAGATAAAAGCAAAAGCAAAAAGGGCCGGCCTGCTTTTAGGCGAAGGCTATGGCGCACTAAAAGAAACTACATTCCGGATTGCAAACTTTCCTGCTCTCAATCAAAAAGAAATCAAAGCGCTGAGGGCGTTCCTGAAGCGGTTGACCTGAACCCCACGTAACCAACTCCATAACCCCCAGCAACTTTGAATTTCTTTTAGTATCTACGATGACCGGTAAGCCATTTCATATACCGATTTAGCATGCGGCCCTAAAAATACGCGTGCATAAATCCGGATGATTGCCAACCCATCAATAATAAAACTCAGGGACGTGAACAATGCCAGCAATACTTGGTCTTCATGAATGTGGGTGAAAATCAAATCCTCACCAACAAAAGTTGGCGTGATTGGAAACCCGGAAACACCGAGACAAGCCAGCAAAAAAACGAGCGCTATTTTCGGATGCTTAAAAGAGTGGCCATGAAACTGATCTAAGTCGATAGTGCCTTCCAATAATTTAAGTCTGCGCAAGCAGAAATATCCTAAAAATCCAAACACACAAATGCCACTTAAATAAAGAAGGGTATGGCTGAATTCGAATCGTTCATTAAACGAGATTGACAATGCCACCCAAAAGTGATTGAGGATTACCAGTATCCAGCTCATGCGTGCATGTGTGCGTTCTGTAAAAGCTTTCAGCACCATCGCCAATCCAACCAACGAAAAGATAACCGGTAATTTTTGATGCACCCACACAGGGATCAGGTTTTGATAATAGAGTAGCACGATACCTAAAAGATAAAACGGGATAAAAAACATGAGCACCTTCTCAGTGGTTAAATAGCCCAATTTTTTTCCAGCCCACTTAACAGGGTTCCACAAATATTTATACATAAAGGCATCAAGGTTCCACTCTTTTAAGCATAGCATATAAATTGAGTACTCTATCTTTTTTGGCAATGAATCTTCAACCGTTGCCTTGCGGGGAACAAAATTGTAGAACTGCTCGCGAATTTGATACGTAACTACGGAAGGCGACACCAGCAACTGGTACGTTCTTAAAAAAGCATTGCCGGCAAAATGGAACAATGCCAACCACCACCACCCTGCCGCCACTTCAATAAAAATCAAACCGATCTGGGCAATGGATGCATACGCGATTTGACTCTTGATAGACGATTGAACCCGGGCCATACCGGTGGCCATAAAACTGGTTATTAATCCAATTCCACCAATTAGTATCCGCACCGATAGCTGGTGCTCCCAAAACGGAAATGTTCTTAACAAAAGAAATACTCCCATGTGAACAGAAAGCGATCCATAGAAAATTGCACTGGACGGTGTTGGGCCTTCCATAGCGCGTGGTAACCACGAAGAAAAAGGCAACTGTGCCGACTTGGCCATAGCCGAAATCAGGATCATAACGGAAATAAAAATCCCAATCCAACTGTGTCTTAGAAGTTGATCATTCACTAATTCGTAATTGCTGAGTTTTAAGAAAGTAATATTCTCGTGCCACAAATGATGGCTCATCCACATGGCTAAGATCAACCCTACATCTCCAATCCGGTAAATCGAAAAAACTTTTACCGCATTTTTAACGGGAAGGTACCGGTCGCGATAAAAGGCAATCAACAAAAAAGAGGAGATTCCTAAAATCTCCCAGCCAATAAACAGCGTTTCAAAATTTCCCGCAAAAATGGTTACCGTGTATCCGAAATAGAAAAACAAAATTGTGTTGAAGAATCGCTTATAGCCCGTTTCGCGATGCAGGTAATAGCGGCTATAGGTGGTGACCATGAAAGTTAATAACGAACCAACAAAGAGGTAGACTGCTGTGATGGCATCGAAATAGAAGTCTACCAAAAATTCATAGCCTGCGGTTTTAAAAAGAACAATCTCTTTTAGGTTAAGAACCGGATGCCCATTCCAAAACCAATAGATCAGAAAAAACTGAAAACTAACAAAGTGAATTCCCACCGAGATAAAGGCCACGCGTGATAAAATCGTCTCCTGCTCGTTCTTGATCAGTAAACTGATTACAAACCCAAGCAATGGGATCAGTATAAATAATTGAAGTATTAAATTCATGTTGTATTTCTATTGAAGAATGTAAACAGGTAAATTTTCTGTGTGCTTTTCGAGCACCGGGGTCAGGCTGGAAATTACCTCCACATTATTTTTAAAAGTGTGATAATCAACAAAGGTTCCTCGTTTAAAATACGAGAGTTCTTTTGTCTCCGGGTTAATCGCTACCAGGTGCACCCATTCATTAATAAACCACTCATACATATCCGGGGCGCTTTGAATTACGTTGAGAACCACATCCGGAAAGTGTTCAACAATTACCATTAACCTTACGGGATCATGCACTTCAATCATTTGACTGGGCAAGCCCGGCCTCAGGTCACCATCAATCCCATTGGCTACACCAAATAAGCCCATCACATTATGAGGCAGCTTAGTGCCCGCTCCCAGTTTTTGATTGTCCACCCGTGAAAAGAAATATTCGAGATTGATTCCTCCGCACACCGGGCCTACCGGCTTCATTACTCCGGTCAGTATTTTTCCATCGGGGTCTATGCGGTAATCATAACTGTTAAGAAATGCCCTGCGATCTAAAAACACATGCTTCGTCAACTCCCTTCTGCCGACAATGCAGAGGGAGTTTGTCGCATGATTTAATTCGGGGCGAGGCTCAAACAAAGATACCGACCGCGTTAGGATGTGCTCATGAATTTGATGTGGTGTTAAAGAAGTGTTGATTGACTCAAATCTCCTTGAACGTTCTTTCGCATTTGCATCCAACGCCTTATGAAATACCTGGACATTCTTTTTATGATCTTCTAACGAAGATTCCGGGATTGATGCTTCATCAAAAAAAACAACTTCATCGCGTGTAGTATCATGAAGCCCGCCAACAAACCGGGTTGTACCGGGAATATCAATACCGCGGGTGCGAAGGGCTTCCCTTACTAAAGGAAGATTGGCCATGTAGCAAAACACGCGGGAGTTAACCGAACCGGCCCGTCCTGAGCAAGCCCCGCAATCATAAGCCGCATAGTGAGGATTATTTACACTGCTTGATCCATGCCCCATCACGTACACCAGCGATGCAAAATTTTTAACAAGTCCAATACTTTTTAACAAACCTTCAACCCGGTTTACCATCTCTTCCGTATTAAATCCTATTTGCAAATCGCTTTCACGATCGGCTGGGTTAGTATTTTCAATGGTGAGGCGTGAGTTCTTATCCATGTGCCTGAAGGAATAAGAGACAGCCGGGCCCATGGATGGTTTAAAAATATTAATCAATAATTTCAGTGCTGACCAAAATCCAAGTGTTTGGGTAATGAACCAACCTCTGAAAAGGGAGTGTGAGTGTTTAATGAAGTGAGCATCTTTTTCGCGGCTTGCGGTTGTATCAAATTCTTTGATCAGGTATTTGGGAGTGACAGGTGCCGGACAAAGCTTCGAGTAAAATTTGCCATGTTCGGGTTGAAAGTAAAACTCTACACCAAAAAAACCAGGTGCACTTAATGTTTCACAAGCCGGATCTGTGCTTTCAAGGTGTCTTCTAAATGAACACTCACGATCATCGATGCAAAACATGGCTTGAAATGTTTTGTTATTATACTTTCCATTGGTAGCTGGCACCTGTTGAAGGCCACTTAATACTTCATCGTAATAGCTCCATTCAATGGCTTCCTGCCAAAGTGATATTACTTCATGATATTCTGTTACAATAACCTCATCAAAAAGAGGAGTTGGCTTTTCGATCACCCTGTTTCCTAAAGGCAGCCATTTACCTTCACCAAAGAGAGAATCCAGGGCATCAATCTCCAGGAGAAGCTCGAACGCAATCAAATCATGAAGTGTTATTTCTTTTCGATCGAGCAAGGTTTGAGGCTGACCTTCAATCGTGGACACCATGCCAGACCAACCCTGGTGGGCAAACTGCTGATCATACAGATATTGCTCATATAATTGTTCATCACCTACCAATATCTTCAGTAGCGATTCAATACTATAGTTTCCCTGAACAAGCAGGTTCTTTACATACGTTGTTTTAAAAAAACTTGAGAAACTTGTTCGCTCCATTTCCTTAATGGAACCCAGCAAGCCTTTGTTTGAAACCGGAAAATTCCACATGGAAATACCCTGATCCAGGTAGCTGCATAAAATCCTGAACAGCAAAGGGTGAACTAATGAATCAAGATCTATCCGATACAATTTTTTCCAATTGGCACGCAAGCTGCCAATTCGAGGTAATGGCAAATTGGGAAATTCCTTGTTCAGCAGAAGATTTTTCCACACAGCAAGATTTGCTTCTCCTTTGCGTTCGGTAATTCGTTTTTCCAAAACTTCATTTCTGATCTGGCCACCGTCATACCGTTCCCTGTATTCATCCAGTGTTAATGAAACTTGATAACCGAAAATTTCTGACGCTCTGCGAAGTCCTTCAAAAAAATATAAATCCTGGTATGCGTGCAACGTATTGTGATGAATGAAATCCTTTAACGGTGCTTGTGCCGGTAAAAAATGCTTTAAGTTGTGAATGACATTACGTTCATTAAAAAGTGTATTCTGCGCTTTCATTTAAAAAGTGTGGCGGAAACCACGTATAAATTAAAAATCAATTAAGCGACCTTAGATCAGGTTGACCAGGGTCGAAAGAAATGAAAGCAAAAAATCAGATCAGGATAAATCGCTGGGTGAGGAAGAGCGGAACTTTGCCACCCAAAGGCAATGTAGAAACAAAGGAATATTCAGGGTTCTCCGGAAGAGATGCTTGTTCAAAATTGATACTGACAAAGGGTACCGTAAGGCAGGGGAAATCGCTATCGTTACTCTTTTCTTCCTTCTCTTTTTCCTCGTAAAGAAATTGACCATCAACTTTTGAAGAACCTGCCGCATGTTTGGCATATCCTGATTTTTTAATTTCTTGCTGAGTCCATAAGGCATTAAGCGACCGCAGAAAAACCGGGGTAAATAAAAATAACACCAACAGGAAGCACGCAAGTGACCGCAGGTGATTTACTTTATTCATACAACAAATGTATTAAAAACCTCTTTTGGAGTTGCAAGAGTTGGCTGAATAAACGGAAAGTTTGCACAAAAAGTTTGTCTCACCAGCAATGAGCAAGTATCTCAAAAAATTTCAAACGATTGTCAATCACCAAAAACGGCTCATGGTGGAATTCTCAAAAATATTCAGACCTTTGACAAAAGTTCTCGTATTATGCCACTGAGGTATAACAAGATTTTGAAACTATTCGCCATACTCATCTTTAGCTTTGAGCTTCTGGCCCCGGTTGCCCTTGTTGCTTCCCGGAAGGGAACAGGCGAAGATGTATCTTCAAAAAACAGTTATAATATTAAAGGATCGACTCAATCAGTTGATTTACTTTCCCAATTGATTTTTGAAGAGGCTGGCAGTGAAGAACGCGAAGGCAAGGATGATTGCTTGCTGAGCGTTTGTTTCGTTGAACTTTTTAATGAGCTCAAAAAATTTGAACCTGTTCAAATTACCTGGTCGCTTCCGGTAGATCAGTTTGATACGCAGCCCTCGCTTTTCAAATTACACCGGTACTTCTTATCTGATTCTTTCCTTTTAGCCTGGTATTCCGAATATCAGCACACAGTTGTGCTTGCCATGTGCAAAGCAGCTGTAATCTTTAATTCTAATCATTAACATTTAACGGTGCTACTGCACCAAGATAAATCAACACGAAAGAGCATTGTAAGTACCTGTTGGTACTGTCGGCATGCTGCTTCAACCTGATTTTCTAAAAAAATATTTGACACATGAAAACACTTGAAATCCCAAAAGATGGATTAGCCGGATTAAAAGAGAACTGGCGTGTAGACGCAGTCTCAGGTTTTTTAGTATTCCTGTTAGCGTTACCACTTAGTTTAGGAATCGCAAAGGCCAGCGGCTTTCCTGCAGCCATGGGTGTACTTACCGCAATGGTCGGTGGTATGTTTGTGAGTTTTTTGCAGGTTCTGCTCTTACTATAAAAGGACCTGCAGCAGGGTTAATAACAATTTGTGCCGGGGCAGTGGCCGAGCTTGGCGCATTAAATATTGAAGGTTACACGGGCGTGCAACTGGCATGCGGTGCCATTGTTGTAATGTCCGTGATACAAATAGTTTTCGGACTCTTAAAATTCGGATCGTTAAGTGATTTCTTTCCTCCTTCGGCCGTTCATGGCATGCTTGCTGCCATTGGCCTTATCATCTTTTCAAAACAGATACACGTGTTGTTGGGAATCGATCCGACAACATTAAATGGGTTAGAGCCCATCGAACTTTATGAAATGATCCCGCATTCGTTTATGAATGCAGACCCGCGGGTTGCTGCCGTAGGTATCATTAGCTTGATTATCATTTTTGGAATGCCTCTTATCAAGAGCAAGTTTGTTAAGAAAATTCCTGCTCCCATGGTTGTTCTTGTGGTAACCATACCGATGGCGCTGATCATGGATTTCAGGCACACTGAGCCCGCCTTTGATTTGGTGAGCATTGGAAATTTTTGGGAGAACATAAAGTTTAATGCAAGCTTCGCAGCGATCGGTACCGGTGTATTCTGGAAGTATGTAATCATGTTCCTTTTTATCAACAGCCTGGAGTCACTCTTAACAGTAAAAGCCATTGATGGGCTTGATCCATATAAAAGGGAATCCAATGCAAA
>CAZNRJ010000205.1:0-6948 GCA_964574945.1 uncultured Ohtaekwangia sp.
GGTTTCTGCAGTAGCGCTATCCTCAATAATAATAATCGGCCCCCCTATCTCACTTGATAAATTAACCATGCGGTCTTTAAAAGCGGAACCTTTCATCACGTGCACTTCTTTTCCAATCAGCTTAACAGGATTGCGGATTAATTTTTTCTCGACAAGGTGCGGAGGCTGCATACGCCAATTGGCCGGTTTCTTTTGCACCAGCACCTGGTGTGTATTAAAATGAGTATCTGTAAAACTCAGGTATTGGGTTCGCTCTTGTGTGACCGTAAGCGGGAAGGCCAGAATATCACCTTCCCCTTTGTTCAGCATATCAATAGCCTGCTCAATGCCGCTTACAAGTTTTATTTTTAAATCTACTTTCAGGCTTTTGGCAAGGCGCTGGAGTAATTCATACTCAAAGCCCATGGGGCGGCCTTTGTAAATAAAATAGCTGATGGAATTGTTATCGATTAAAGCAACGAGATTGCCTCTTTTATGAATGGCATCAAGGTCAAACTCTACCTGCGGTTCTTTTGCAAACTCATCCGGCTTATGCTCTTTTTGGCAGCTACATAGACAAGCAAATGCAAAAAGAAACGAAAAAAGCCATCCGCATCTTTTGGTCATAGAATTGAAGATACGGGTTTGGCGATAATAAAAAAAGAGGCTCCGGGGAGCCTCTTTTTTAAAGTTAAATACTAAGTATTAATTGAAGATGTAACGCAAACCAAACTGCATGTAATAAGTAGATGATATGCTATTATTGTCTCTGTAGGTAGTTGTTACTGGCTGGCTGCCATTAGATTGCAACCTGAAAGTTGGCGCCACCGTTCCACCAGCTGTTACAGCACCACCTGTAGAGGTTATGTTGGTTGGCACCAAAATACCGGGAGCATTAACCACTTTGTAGATGCCCCAATCCGAATTAAGCAAGTTTCCAAAGTTGAAGATATCCACGGTAAATTGCAGCGTGTTTCTTCTGCCTGCAATATCAGTAAACAAGTCTTGAGTGAACCGCAAATCAATCTGGTTTCTCCAAGGCATCTTAGCTCCATTCCGCTCAGCATATTCTCCCTTGTGCTTGCTCAGGTATTCATCTTGCTCAATGTATTGAAAGAACAAGTCACTTTGCTGTTGGGGGGTCACAGGAGCATTAGGCCCTGAACCATCATAATCAAAAGCTGTGAATACAATCTCTGAAGGATCTCTAGGTATATAAATCAAATCATTTACCTGGCCATCACGGTTAAAATCCGAGCTATATGTATAGGAATATCTTCCTGCAACCGATCCTTCGAAGAATATTGAAATTTGAGATGCTAATTTCTTGAGATACTCCTTACGATAAGAGACGGAAGCCACTACCCGGCTTGGCACTATATAATTAGCGGTGCTCAATTGAGGGTTGTTGGGATGACCTGTAATCTGGGTGTTCTGCCAGGTATTAATTAACTGATCACCGCTACCATCGTAAAGCACTTGCGCATCACTTTGGGTATATGCAATAAAGGCAGAAAATCCTTTGTCAAATTGCTTTTGCAGTTGGGCACTTAAAGACCAATAGTAGCCTTTGCTGCCATTGGTTAGCATGATCGGGTTCCACGCATTTGGATTGGTTGCGCTGGCTTGACCGGCATTATTCAGTTTATTGATAAACTTATTAACGTTAGTCGTAGGGAATATCGGGCGGTTATCAGGATATCCGGCCACATTTAAATCCGTAGGATCTTGCAAATTATAATTAGCGCCCAACGCTGTATTAATGTCTTTCGTGAAAATTCCATCCAATGAACCTATGAGACCAAATGGCAATTTCTTATCAACTCCCAGGCTGGTTTTCCAGGCTTGCGGAAACTTGAAATCAGGATCGATAGCGCTGAACGTTGTTGGGATAGCTGTACCCGCTGCGGGTGGGTTTGCTGGCAAGTATGCCCTGGGATCAGGACTAAATGGACCCGGTGTGCTCCCCTGCGGATAAGTTTGGGTAAATTGTAACAATCCTGCATCCCCTGACTGTGCTACTAACCACACGGTAGGTACACGACCGGTGAAAATGCCTGTGCCTCCACGAACCTGCAATGAACGGTCGCCTTTCACATCCCAATTAAACCCAATACGGGGCGATACCATCACCCGCGCATCAGGCAACACGCCTGAGTCCATCTTTTTTCCATCAGAGAAAGTAAGAGGCTCAACCAAAGGATGCGTTTTGATACCATCAACAGAAGGGAAAGCAGCCAAATCAAACCGGATGCCGGCTGTTAATTTCAGGCGGTCACTAATAGACATTTCATCCTGCCCATAGACTGAATATTGATTATACCCAATGTTTGGAAATGCTTGCTCGTAGCCAGGTGAAAGTGAGTAGGTGATTGCATAGTTGATTGGATTAGCACCGTTTGCAAAATCATCCCAGTCTGCAAATACGTAGTAGCCTGTGCCAAACCGCTGAAAGCCATTTTTAGTAGTTTGAAAATCCGCCTGAATACCTGCAGTTATATTATGAATGCCTGTTGTGAAAGTGGCGTAATCAACAAATGAGTAAGTAGTTACATCACGAAGGTTACCGTACGTAAAAAGTTCATAACCAAATGTGGTATAGGTTCTGTTATTTGCTGGATCTCCATCGAGAATATCAACAAATGGGAAAACACTGCCACCAGAGCTGCGAGGGTCATTCTGATGCGAATAGGTAGCCCGAAATGTATTGGCCACTTTACCACCAAATAAGGAGTTTACTTCTGCTGCTAAGGAATAATAGTTAGCCTCCTGAAAATAGCCAGCGTTCTTATAGAAGAGTGCATTGTTGTTTTGGCGGTTATAACCAGTGGCTGCGTTAAAACCAGAACCTGAGGTGGATGTACTTGGGAATGATGGCGACTTGCTCTCTACCTGGCTGTAGCGCACATTAATGCGGTGGTTCTGGTTGATGTTCCAGTCTACCCTGGCAACAAAACGTGTGTTGCCGCTTTCGAAATCATACCCTTGATATGGCCCTGTATCGTAACCGTAGTTATCCTTCAAGTATTGGCTATAAAAATCGAGGTCACTGGCCAACGGACGGGAAACGTTGGGATTATTGGCAGGGTCAAATGTACCAGGGTTACCAGGTACTGTTGAAGTTGCAGCTACCTGCAACTGACCCGGGCGGGTTTCTGTTGTTTTTTCATAATTGACGAAGAAAAACAATTTGTTTTTCAAGATGGGGCCGCCTAACCGGATACCATACGTCTTTATATCAAGCGGTGCGCGCGTTAATGGTGCATTATCTCCAACCTTATTTCCTTGTTGATTTTCATTTCTAAAAAATGTGTATGCTGATCCTGAAAAGTTGTTTGTACCGGAACGGGTAACTGCATTAATAGAACTACCAATGAAATTCGCCTGGCGAACATCATAAGGTGTAATATTCACAGAAATTTCTTCCAATGCATCCAATGAAATAGGTGATCCGTTTGCAGGTAGGTTTCCACCGATCCCAAACGTGTTATTAAAGTCAGAACCGTCAACGGTTATGTAATTCTGCCGATAGTTTCCTCCGCCAATTGCACCCGTACTGCTTGACGAAGCCTGGGGAGTCATCCTGATCATATCGTTCATGCTGCGCGATATCGTAGGCATGCCCATGATTTGCCGGGTACCAATATTGGTCATGGTTCCATTGCGGCTACTATTCATAACGGCATCTTCAACACTTGTTACTACTATTTCATCAAGTTGTGTTCCTGCTTCTTTCATTGTATGGTTGAGCACATACGGCTCGCCCAATTTCAAGGTGATATCTTCATACGTTTGGGTTTCATAACCTACAAAGCTTATCGTCACTTTGTAAGGACCACCCACCCTCATATTGGTGATAACAAACTTTCCATCTGTAAGGGTAACAGACCCATAGGTAGTGCCAGTGGGTTCATGGGTAGCCACTACATTGGCACCTGGAATTCCCGATCCGGAATCATCTTTGGCAAACCCCGTTAGGGTGGCCGTAGTCACCTGTGCAAAAGCAGCCACCGAGGCCATGCAAGCAAAGGGCAAAAGCAGTAAAAGTTTCCTCATAAAAATTGGTTTAGTGTGTCTATTTCAATGAGCAAAAATATCCTTTTGAGGATATAAATTATCAGCCTGTATTTTAAATCTTCCACACATTTTATTAACAATTTAATAAACCCTTAAACCACTCATACTTTATCGTTTGCAGGTTGTTTAAAAAACCGATTAATTCCACTTTTTAAAATCCCCTTCATGAAAAAATACTTTGTTTCTGCGGTTTTAGCCCTTGGCCTTTTCGTATCCGTCAATGCTCAAACAGATCTATCTTACTATTTGCCTCCACAGGTAAAATATGATCCGGCCATCCCCACCCCACAATCTGTGATTGGGCATGAAGTGGGCGAATGGCACGTGAGCCACGATAAATTAGTGAGTTACATGATGGCGCTTGATAAAGCCAGCGACCGCATTACGCTCGAAGTAACAGGCTATACCCATGAAGCACGGCCATTACTTTTACTTACCGTTACCTCTCCTAAAAATCACCAAAACATTGAAGCCATCCGTACCCAGCATTTACAATTGGGCGATGCTTCCAGGTCGGCCTCATTAGATATTAAAAGTATGCCTGTTGTATTTTACTTGGGCTGCAGTATCCATGGCAATGAAGCCAGCGGTGCCAATGCAGGACTTGTGATGGCGTATCATTTGGCTGCTGCCCAGGGGCCGGAAATAGAAAAGTATCTTGAAAACACGGTTGTGTTATTTGATCCCAGTTTTAACCCCGATGGAATGCAACGGTTTTCAAGTTGGGTTAACTCGCGCAAAAGCAAGTTGGTTTCAACTGACCCGAACGATACAGAACATAACGAAGCCTGGCCGGGCGGTCGCTTCAACCATTATTGGTTTGACCTTAACCGCGACTGGTTAGTAGCCCAAAATCCTGAATCGCAAGCACGCGCTAAACAATTCCAGGCATGGCGACCCAACCTGCTTACCGATCATCATGAACAAGGCACCAACGCTACGTTCTTTTTTATGCCGGGCGTTCCTTCACGTGTCAATCCGCTTACACCTGATAAAAACCAGGAGCTAACAAAAAAAATGGGCGAGTATCATGCAAAAGCATTGGATCAGATTGGCTCGTTGTATTTCACCCAGGAAGGGTATGATGATTTCTATTATGGCAAAGGCTCAACATTCCCGGATGTGCAAGGCTCTATCGGGATTTTGTTTGAGCAAGCCAGTTCGCGCGGCCATGCACAAGAAAGTGTAAATGGCGTGTTGCGGTTTCCGTTTGCCGTGCGCAACCATTTTGTAACCATGCTTAGCTCCCTGAAAGCGATTAATGAAATGCGCGAAGAAGTGTTAACCTACCAGCGCGACTTCTTTAAAACCGCTTCCGCGGAAGCGGCCAAAGATCCTGTGAAGGCATACCTGATTGGCTCGAAAGATAAAGCGCGCGTGTATGAATTTGCTGAAATGGCGCTGCGCCAAAAGGTGGACATTTATAAAACCACTTCCAATCAAACCATTAACGGAAAAACGTTCGACAAAGAATCCAGTTTCCTGATTCCAATGAATCAAACGCAGTACAAACTGATTCGCGGAATGTTTGATCGGCAACTAAAATTTAAAGACAGTATTTTTTATGATATCTCAAGCTGGACGTTGCCCCTTGCTTTTGGTCTCGACTATGAAGAAATAAAAGCAGCCCCTTCGTTAGGCGAAAAAATCACCGAAGCAAAATTACCGGCAGGAAAAATTATTGGCACCGGTGACTATGCGTACGCGATAGAGCCTTATGGATATTATACATCACGTGCTATGTATCGTTTGCTCGATAGAAAAGTCCGTGTAAAAGTTGCCACTGAAGTCTTCCATGCAAACGGCAAAACATTCGATCGTGGTTCGCTTATGATCCCAATTGATAACCAGCCATTGACATCCGATCAAATACAAGTACTTATTAAAGAGATTACCGAAAAAGATGGCCTGGATGTATATGCCGTTGGCACCGGACTCGATTACTCGGGCGTAAGTCTTGGAAGCAGTTCGTTTGGAGTTGCACGCAAACCTGTTATTGCCATTTTAGTTGAAGGAGGGATTTCGCCTACGGATGCAGGTGAGCTCTGGCATTTATTGGATACCCGGTTTCAAATACCCGTTACCTTAATTCCGGTAAGTGTTTTTAATCGCTCGTCTATAGATAAATATAATACCATCATTTTGCCTGAAGGAAATCATTCCGACATCAGCGACCGGGCCAAAGAAAAATTAAAACTGTGGGTGCAAGAAGGCGGAGTGCTGATTGGATTTGAACGCGCCTTAAACTGGTTTACAGCAAACAACTTTGGCAAGTTTGATGTAAAGAAAGATGAAGAAGCGAAAGATAAAAATCCCGCCAGGGCAAAACCGTATGCCGATATGGGAAATACATTCAGGGCACAGCAAACCAGTGGCGCCATCTTTGAAGCCGAAGCCGACCTTACGCATCCGCTTATGTATGGATACACTTCTCCTAAGATTGCGATGTTTAAAGGAAACAACATCTTCATACAAAAAGCGACAGGTGTTTATTCAAATCCATTGGTGTATGGAAACGCTCCCTTGCTCAGTGGCTACATCACCAAGCCGAATTTAGATAAGCTCAAAAATTCTTCGGTGATGGGCACTGCAGCCATGGGAAGTGGCCGCGTGATCGGGTTTACTGAAAACATGGCGTTTCGTGCGTTTTGGTTTGGCACCAATAAAATATTAATGAATGCAATCTTCCTCGGCCCCATGATTAGTCCGCAGGCAAGCCGATAAAATAATTTACAATTGACAATGGATAGTTGGCAATGATGTGTAAGCCCTTGCGGTGAATGTCTTAGATATTCAATACATCATTTATTTATCAATTATCCATTGTCAATTTTCAATTACTGCTTAGCTTTGCAAAACCTTCAGTCCCAGCGTGATCCGTAAATTTTTTCC
>CAZNRJ010000206.1:0-6946 GCA_964574945.1 uncultured Ohtaekwangia sp.
TATGTGTATTGGGGTGGGGCAGGGAGCGGCTGTAGTTTACGAGAATTTAATTGACAATTGATAATTGTAAATTGACAATTAGAAATGCGTTACTTCTTTGAGATAACATACAATGGCACGAGTTACCACGGTTGGCAAAATCAGCCGAATGCGATCAGTGTGCAACAAGTGGTGGAGGATTGTATGACAAAAGTGTTTCGCAAGAAGGTTTCAATTGTTGGCAGTGGCCGTACTGACACAGGGGTACATTGCGTTCAGCAATTTTTCCATGCCGACATTGAAATGGATTTTGATGAACAATCGTGGATTGCAAAACTGAATTCAATTTTACCGCGGTTTATAGGCATTCGCTCAATTCGTCCGGTTAAGCCGGAAGCCAGTGCACGCTACGATGCGCTCGACAGGACGTATGAATATAAAATCACCCGGGTAAAAGATCCGATTATGGTAGGGCACACGTATTATTTCTTTCGTCCGCTCGATATGCCAACCATGGAGCGGGCAACTGCGTTATTGATCGGGGAACATGACTTTCAATGCTTTAGCAAGGTGCATACCGATGTAAACAACTTTATTTGCAACATTAAGCAAGCTAAGTGGAATCAAAAGGGCGACTTGCTGGTTTTAACGATCACAGCCAATCGTTTTTTGAGGGGCATGGTGCGATCCATCGTGGGAACCCTGTTGGATGTTGGCTCAAAGAAAATTACCATTAAAAAATTTCAGGAAATATTAAAAAGCAAAGACCGCAAGCAGGCAGGTGTTAATGTGCCGCCCGAAGCGTTGTATTTAGTGCATGTTAAATATCCAAAGACAATATTTAGACCTCACCCCCGGCCCCTCGGAGAGGGCGAGGGGTGACTGGTCAAAATCTTTTCAGATGAACCTAATTTGGTGTGAACAAAAAAGTTAATGTAGAACATGAACTTAAAATTAAACAAGAAGTTTTAATCGAGCGTCACCCTCTCCTCTGGAGAGGGAAGGGTGAGGTTTTATAATATGATGAAGTGAGGTTATGGAAAAGGAAAAAGTAAGCAGCGGGAATATTATTGACTGGAAGGTGCTGGGGCGCATCATGAAGTTTATTAAACCTTATCAGGGGCGCTTCTATTTCTTGGTGCTTCTTACGTTGTTGTTGGGATTTCTTACCCCGCTCCGTCCGTTATTAATACAGTATACACTGGACAAGCATGTTGCTTTCGGTAACTATTGGGCGATGGTGTATGTGATGGTTTTTATTCTTGTACTATTAGTGGTGCAGGCCGGTGTGCAATATGTGCATACCTATATTTCTGGCCGCATTGGTCAATATGTAATTCGTGACATTCGCATTCAGCTTTATGAACACATTGTAAACCTGCGATTAAAATTTTTTGACAAAACTCCTATCGGAAGATTAGTAACCCGCACGGTTTCGGATGTGGAAACGCTGGCCGATGTATTTAGCGAAGGGCTGGCCGCTATGGCTGGCGATCTTTTACAAATCGTTTTCATTTTGATTTTCATGTTTATCACTGATTGGAGATTGGCATTGATAAGCCTGTCAACAATCCCGCTTATGTTGCTTTCCACCTATGTGTTTAAAGAAAAAATTAAAGTTGCCTTTAACGATGTGCGCAATGCGGTATCAAACTTAAATGCATTTGTGCAAGAGCACCTTACGGGAATGAACATCGTGCACATGTTTGGCAGTGAGAAAAGAGAGTACGAAAAATTCCAGGAGATCAACAAAGAACATCGCGATGCAAACCTGAGATCAGTGCTATATTATTCTGTTTACTATCCCGTTGCTGAAATTATTGCCGCCATGGGTATTGGGTTATTGGTTTGGTATGGAGCAAAGGGGGTAATCAATCAGGAACAAACAGGTATTACAGTCGGCACGCTCATGGCCTTTATTATGTACATCCAAATGTTCTTCCGCCCTATTCGTATGATTGCCGATCGGTACAATACGTTGCAAATGGGGATTGTAAGTTCTTCACGTATTATCAACCTGTTGGATGATCAAACTGATACGGTTGAGAACGGAGATTTTAAACCGGAAGAAGTGAAAGGTGAAGTTTCTTTTGATCATGTTTGGTTTGCTTACAATGATGCCGAGTATGTATTGAAAGATGTAAACCTCGAAATCAAAGCAGGTGAAACTATTGCATTGGTGGGCGCTACCGGGGCCGGCAAGTCTTCTATCATCAACCTGCTCAACCGTTTTTATGAAATCAACAGGGGAACCATAAAAGTGGATGGCATTGATATCAAAGAATATGATTTAAATGTGCTGCGCAGAAGTATGGGGGTTGTGCTGCAGGACGTGTTCTTGTTTTCAGATACCATCCGAAATAACATTACCCTGGGCAACACCGATGTTACCGATGAAATGATTCTTCATGCGGCCGATCTTGTGGGTGCGCGTAAGTTTATAGATCGCCTTCCGGGCGGCCTCAATTATAATGTAATGGAACGCGGCTCAACCATTTCTGTAGGACAACGACAGTTGCTTTCATTTATCCGTGCCATGGTGTACGATCCAAAAATTTTAGTGTTGGATGAAGCTACATCTTCGGTTGACAGCGAAACAGAAGAGATGATCCAGGAAGCAATTTCCAAGATGATGGCGGGCAGAACTTCTATTGTTATTGCACACCGCCTCTCTACCATTCAAAAGGCCAATAAAATTATTGTTCTCGACAAGGGTGAGATTAAAGAAATTGGTACGCACGAAACACTGTTAACTCAGGAAGGCTTCTATGCTCAACTCCACAAAATGCAGTACAAAGAAGTTGTATAACATTCAACCCCCTAAAACGACCGCTCGTCAATAAGTGTCCTCAAAAGAGTTATATTTGCTCTAATGCGTCCTGAAAAAGCCGTTTTGATCCTGGCCATTACACTTCTCGGAAGTGTCACGGTTTGTTATTCTCAATATTCGAAGAGCAAAAAGGTGGGTTCATTTAATCGCCCGAACATGTCGCGCAGTAAAGCGAAGGTCATCTGTCCGATTTTCGAAACCAGTCAATATCCTTATCAAGCTATTGGTTTTAAGTTAGGTGATCCATTTGCGTTAAGCTATAAATTTTATCCCAATAAAAATTGGGCCTTTGCAGCCGATGGAGGTAAAGCAGCCAGCGGACTTTACAATAAGTATTATCGAAATGCCTTTTACACTTATTTGCCCGATAGTTTGGAAGGACAGGAAACCATGCAATACCTGGCGCATAAAGTAACAGCGGATTGGTTTTTAGAAGCTAAATTTTTATATCAATGGAACGCTGATAAAATATCAAAGGGATTGCAACTTTATGCCGGCTTGGGCTGGCAATGGCGAAATACAAAACTGACGTATGATTATTTATACGAAGACGGTGCGTTTGAAAGCAAGTTTGGCAAGTTTTCGGAAAACCGTTTTACGTATGGTCCGGTTGGGATTTTAGGATTTGAGTATTCTTATTTCTCGCTTCCCATTTCAGCATTCATAGAAATCGAATGGTTTACGGATGTGCTCCTCGATCCCGGCTATAACCGCTTCCAGGGTGGGGTTGGTTTGCGATACGTGTTTTGATTTCTTAAATCAAGTTACCGCGTCTTCCGTCTGCATTTGTTTTTCATACAACTCGCGGTAAGTTCCGTTGTGGGCCAGCAAACTTTCGTGTGTTCCTTCTTCAACAACAGTTCCTTCATTTAGCACAATAATTTTATTGGCAAGTTTAGCCGATGAAACCCGGTGCGAAATAATAATGCTGGTTCTGCCTTGCATTATTTTTTTCATGCTGTTGAGAATCGTGTTTTCCGTTTTGGTATCTACTGCCGAAAGCGCATCATCAAGAATAAGAATTTTAGGTTCGCGCACTACGGCACGGGCAATGGACACGCGTTGTTTTTGCCCGCCCGATAAAGTAATTCCCCGTTCGCCTACGCGCGTGTTAAATCCTTGCGGGAAAGCGACAATGTTTGAATACACATCAGCGTCTTTAGCTGCCTGGATTACTTTGGCTTCCTCAGGTTTCAATAATCCAAAAGCGATGTTATTAAAGATAGTGTCGCTAAACAGAAATACATCTTGTGGAACAACCCCTGTTTGACTTCTCAAGCTCAACAGGTTGAAATGTTTGATGGGTGTATTATCAATACGCACCTCACCTGCTGTAACATCATATAATCTGCTAATCAAATTAGACACAGTGCTTTTGCCCGAACCGGTTGTGCCTATAATGGCAAGCGATTCGCCAGGATTTATCACAAACGAAATATCTTTTAACGCTTCAATGCCTGTGTCGGGATAGGTGAATGAAACATTTTTAAATTCTACTTTTCCTTTTATTTCTGTGGTGAGATTTTTTTCGGATATGATATCCGTTTTGGTTTTTAAAAACTCATTGATCCGTTTTTGTGAGGCTGCCGCGCGTTGCACTAAACTGGTTGTCCACCCTAACGAAGCAACAGGCCACGTAAGTAAGTTTACATAGATGATAAACTCTGCGATGTTACCAAACGTAAGGGAACCGTTTATTACTTCAACGCTCCCGGCATATACGGTAAGAATGGTACTTAATCCAATTAACCCCATAATCAAGGGAAAGAAAAGAGACTGTACGCGGGTTAGTTTAAGCGATTGTCTTTTATATTCATCGCTTTCTTTGGTGAAATTGATTACTGATTCCTTTTCCCTGATAAATGATTTAATAACCCGTATTCCTGAAAAAGCTTCCTGCACAAATGTGCTCAGCCGCGATTGGCTTTTCTGGATTTGTTCAGAACGATGTTCAATAATATTGTTGACATAGAATATGCTGATAGATAAAATGGGAAGCGGCACTAACGCATACCACGTAAGTTTCGCACTAATGGCAAACATAACGGGTATCAGCATCATGAAAAGCGTAATCAGTTGCATGCCATACATAATCGAGGGGCCGAGGTACATGCGCACGCGGCCCACGTCTTCGCTGATGCGGTTCATTAAATCCCCCGTATTGTTTCTACGATAAAAACTTAAAGGCAGGCTTTGATAATGATCGAACACTTCATTTTTTAAGTCATATTCAACCAGCCGGCTCATTACAATTAATGTTTGCCGCACAAAGTATAAGAACACCCCGCGTAACAAAGCCATTACTAAGATGAGAACAGCATAGAGCAGAATGCCCCGGGCAAAAATATCGAAGAAACTTTGTTGCGCTGAGCTATTGGAAAAAGAGCGATATACGCGAATGTTGTCAACCACCAGGTCGATGGAATGACGAACCATTTGAGCCGGAATAATCTGGAATACGTTTGAAATAATGACAAATAACAACCCTAAAATCAGGTGCCATTTGTATTTAAGCAGGTATTTGTTGAGGTACTTCAGTTCCTTCATGGGAGGAGATTAGTTTGCCGGTCCGGCATTTTTCAGGATAAAATCAGGCTGGCCATTCATAAAACGAAAGTAGCGTTGTTTAGTTCTTGTTTGTTTCAGCAAAAGTAACACAGTCGTGCCACCGCTCAAAGCGGTGGCACGACCCTGACTTTTATCTTTACCCCACCTTGTGTAATTTTACAGTTCCAAAAGACGTTCTTCATACATGCTTAACAGACGAACCATCCGCATCAAAATCATGCAAAGCCTTTTTGCATTTAATCAGTGTAAAGAAGCAAACCATTCACTGGCGCTCGATTTAATAGAAGAGCGTTTTCAGCCAGACCTTAACTCCATGCAAGTGCAAGACAAAGAACTGCTTCGCAGCCAAAAAAAAGTTGCGCTTCAGCTTTTTGAAAAAAGATTTAAAGGAAAAGACTTAACAGAAAGCCCTGACCCTAAAATTGAAAAGGCGATTGTTGATGCGTTCGATTTGTTTACTAACGGGGTAGCTAAAGACCAGGCGTTCCTGGCAAAAAATATAATTCTTGAAATAGAAAAACTTACCGGCCTGTACCTGAGTGTGCTTCAACTGCTGGTAGAATTTGCAGGGTTGGCTGCCGCTGAGAAAAAAGTAAATCATTCAAACTTTGTAAACCACCCGGTAGTAAAAGCCATTGCGGCCAATGAAGAACTCAGGGCCCAGCTTTTGAAATTGGATAGCGGCTGGCAAAAGCGCACTGATTTAGTGAGAGGTTGGTTTAAAGACATTATTAAAGAGGACACGCTTTACCAGGAATTTATTGCAGAGAAAAACCCAAAAGAAGAAAGCCAGAAAGTATTGATTAAGCATTTAGTTCGTAAGTTGATTTTAGGGGCGGGCTCCATCAATGACTTTTTTGAAGATCAGGATATCCGGTGGGCTGAAGACCGCGACATCATAAAAAGTTTAGTGGACAAGACATTGAAATCCTTTGAAGGCGGTAAAGTCGTGCTGCAAAAAATGTCGTTGGATTGGGAGGACGATAAAGTGTTTATCAATAAGTTGTTTAAAAATACAATTGGGCTTGATGAGCAGTATAAGCAGTTGATTGCAAAGAATACTAAAAATTGGGAAGTGGACAGGCTGCCATTAACGGACCGGGCAATTTTGGAAATGGCACTTTCAGAAATGATTCATTTTCCAAATATCCCTGTAAAGGTAACGATCAATGAATACATCGAGCTGTCAAAGGAGTACAGCACGCCTAAAAGCCGTCAGTTTGTAAACGGTATTTTGGATGTGATGTCGAAAGCAATGAAAGACTCGGGGGCTATTAAAAAGAGTGGCAGGGGTTTGATTGATAACAAATGATGCCACGAACCTGCCTGCAAGGTGCACAAAACAAGTTCAGCTAACGATTTGAAAGTTTTATTCGTGAATTAGTGGCATATCTAACCCCGTGGTTCGTGTCCCCACGAAACACTTTAAACACTTTTCACCTTCAGAAACATTTCAGCCTTGAAAAAAGGGCTTAAAATCGTACCTTTACAATCCCTAAATTTTAAAGACTATGGGTAAAAGAGGAAGTAATGCATTAATGGCTTTTCTGGCTGGGGCTGCAGCGGGTG
>CAZNRJ010000207.1:0-4245 GCA_964574945.1 uncultured Ohtaekwangia sp.
TTCCCGCCAGTTTAATACGGTAATCTTATCACTCCGCTCGAAGCGTTGAGGTCCATCAAATAAAAGTATCCCGCCTTTTTGGCCGGCATATTCATTCCATTTATGTAAACTGTCAAGTGAATCTTCACGAAAAGTTTGTGAGGATTTGATTTCGATTGGTAAAAGTTTTTTACCGGTATCAACCAAAAGATCAACTTCAACACCTTTATTATCGCGCCAGTAATAAAAAGACGTTTGACTCCCGGAGTTGTGCTTGTTCTTTAAACATTCTGCCACTACATAATTTTCAAATAACGCTCCACGAAAGTGCGAGTTGGCCAATTCTTTTTCTGATTGAATGCCTAACAACGAGCAAGCAAGTCCTGAATCATGAAAATATAATTTAGGGGTTTTTACAATGCGTTTATTAAAATTTTTATGGTGCGGAGGAAGCATGAACGTTATATAACTACTTTCCAAAATACCCAGCCAGCTTTGCACCGTACGCACATCGATGTCACATTCATTCGCTATTGCACTGGTATTAAGTTGCTGCGCAATACGCCCCGCGCACAGTTGAAGAAAGCGGGTAAACAACAATGTATCGGGGATGTTTTTCAATTGGCGCACATCGCGTTCTACATAGGTACGAATGTAAGCAGGGTACCATAACAGGGGATTGCGCTCACGATCATATATTTCAGGATAACAACCTCCCCATATTAATTGATTAGTGGACGCTGTTAAGTTAAACCGGGTAAGTTCCTCAAAACACAAAGGCAATAAATCCATATAGCCGATTCTTCCGGCTAATGTTTGTGAGATAGATTCTTGTAAAAGAAAATTATTACTACCTGTGAGAATGAACAGCCCATCCTTTTTTGTTGTGTCAAGTATCTTTTGAAGATAACTGAACAGGGATGGGACGCGTTGTGCTTCGTCAATGATTGCCCCATTTTTGAAACGGGCCAGAAAGGCCCGTGGGTCTGTATCGGCTTGCAGGCGTTCATCAGGGTCTTCCAATGAAACGTAAGGCTTGCGCGGAAATACCAATTTTACCAAGGTTGTTTTACCGCTTTGTCGTGGCCCGACAACGGCAACCGAGCGAAACTCTTTCGCCAGCATCCGTAGTAATTTTTCAGCGTTTCGGGAAACAGTTTTCAAAACACCTCAAATATACCACATGAGCATTTATTTTTATAATTTTTATAAAAATGCCTTTTTTAGCCTATTTTAAATGATTTTTTAGTACAGATCATACAATCGTATGCATGATTTGTACCGAAGGTGTTTAAAACTCAATCAACACCTGTCCCTTCTCCACACTATCACCTTTCTTTACTTTCACATTTTTAACAACCCCTTCGCCTGGTGATTTTAAAATGTTTTCCATTTTCATGGCTTCAAGGATGAGTAGTGGATCGCCTTGTTTTACAGTGTCACCTGATTTTATTTTCAAATCAATGATCAAGCCAGGCATGGGGGCTTTGATCGAATTTACTTTGCTGCCTGCAGCATTGTTCATGCCCATCTTCTCCAGCAAAAGATCAAACTTATTTTTCAGGGCAACCGAATAAATGTTCCCGTTTATTTTAAGGGTTACGGTTTTTGTTTCCGGATCGTTCTTGACAAGCTCAGCGCGATAGCTTTTTTTGTTATACAGAATATGAAAATATCCGTCAGAAATTTTTACCAGGTCCCACTGATTTAGTTCACCATTCACCAGCAATCCGGATTCATGCGAATCAATCTCAAATACTTTGTTGTTGACGGTAGCTTTGTACATAGTTTAAAAGTGACCTCGGAGAGATTCGAACTCTCGACCCGCTGATTAAGAGTCAGCTGCTCTACCAACTGAGCTACGAAGTCATAAAAATCAAAGTTAAGCAGTGCATGTCATAATCAGAAAGAATTGAAGGTGTTCTTCTGATGGAATCAACAGTTGTTTGCAGTGGATTGCTGTGCTTTCACTTTTCTTGCTACCTTTGCCAGGTCGAAAGACAAAGGGGTGCCAAATAAAAGGGCTGAGATTATACCCATAGAACCTGATGCCGGTAATGCGGACGAAGGGAGGCAGAGTAAACACGTAAGTAAGGTACATTCCCCGATGTGCCTGCGGGTTTAAACTAAAAGTAAACATGTTAAAATGTATGATGTTGGCAGCGCTCATGGCGGTGTCGTGGTGTGCTTCGGCACAGGTGGTCATTCGCGGCTATGTGAAAGACAAACAAACTGCTCAGCCCCTCACGGGCGCAACAGTAGTGTTGAAAGAAACAGGAAAGTTTTCGATTACCGATGAGAACGGTTTCTTCTCAATCAATCAACTGACGGAAGGAAGTTACGAATTGGAAGTGCGTTTTGTGGGTTATAAAACCCAAACGCTTGCTGTTCATGAAAGTCAGGGTGGATGGGCAACTATTCTTTTAGAAGAAGATGTGCGAATAACCGATCAGGTAATTGTTTCGGCTACGCGGGTGAATGAAAAAAGCCCCACCACTTTTACAACGATCAACAAGGCAACTTTGCAAAAGCAAAACTTTGGCCAGGATTTGCCGATCACACTTAACTGGACTCCATCGTTGGTAACAACTTCCGATGCCGGGGCCGGTGTTGGTTACACGGGTTTGCGAATCCGCGGAAGCGATGCAACACGCATCAATGTTACCATCAATGGTATTCCGGTAAACGATAGCGAAAGCCAGGGCGTGTTTTGGGTCAATACACCCGACCTGGCTTCATCCACGCAAAGTGTGCAAGTGCAACGCGGGGTTGGTACCTCAACCAATGGTGCAGGTGCGTTTGGTGCGAGCGTTAATATGCAAACAAACACGCGCAATGATGCGGCTTATGCCGATGTAATTAATTCGTTTGGCTCGTTTAATACACGAAGGCATACAGTAGCGTTTGGCACCGGATTGATTAACGACAAATTTGTGTTTGATGGTCGCCTATCGCAAATAAATTCAGATGGATACATTGATCGCGCGAGCTCGGATTTGAAATCTTATTATCTCTCAGGCGGATACTATGGTAAAAAGACAATGATCAAAGCCATCGTGTTTGGAGGCAAAGAAATAACGTATCAAAGTTGGTATGGTGTGCCCGAATCGAGATTGAATAATGACGAGGCTGCAATGTTAGAGACTGCTTCTATCGAAGGATGGAATCAAGAGCAAACGGATAATTTATTATCGAGTGGCCGGACCTTTAATATTTACACCTACGAAAACCAGGTGGATAATTATGCGCAGGACCACTACCAGTTTCATGTGTCGCATCGCTTTTCTGAATCGCTCACCGCGAATGCAGCGTTGCACTATACTTATGGTCGTGGCTTTTATGAAGAGTACCGGATTGATGATGATTTTGCAAACTATGGATTGAGCGATGTGGTGATTGGTACGGAAACCATTTCGTCAACTGATTTGGTGCGCAGGCGCTGGTTGGATAATAATTTTTATGGTGTTACGTATTCAATAAACTATGAGAAAGATAAGCTGAATTCAATTTTGGGTGGCGCCTTAAATCAATATGATGGCGATCACTTTGGGGAAATTATTTGGGCCCAGGTTTCTGCCGTGCCGAAAGACTATCAATACTATTTCAATAATGGCAGGAAAAATGATTTTACCATTTACTGGAAAAATAATTATGAGCTTACGGATAAGCTTACCGGGTTTCTTGATCTTCAGTATCGGAGAATTTCCTACCAGGCATCCGGGCGAGAGAACAAACAATTTGATTTTGTGGTCGATCAGGAGTTTAATTTCTTTAACCCGAAGGCAGGTATTACCTACGAAGCATCTCCTGAGCAGCAATGGTACGCATCGTATAGTGTGGGCAATCGCGAACCGGTGCGCGATGACTTTATTGATGCCATCAATGGCACAGCTCCAAAGCATGAAACATTGCATGACATTGAAGCCGGCTGGCGATTCAGAAAAAATAATTTCAATGTAAATGTGAATTACTACCTGATGAATTACAAAAATCAATTAGTGCCCACAGGAAAATTGAATGATGTAGGGGCTGCCATTCGCACCAATGTGGATGAGAGTTACCGGACAGGAGTGGAGGCGGAAGCGATTATCCGGATCAGCTCTAAGTTTATGTGGAATGCTAACCTCACACTGAGTCAAAATAAAATCAAGGATTTCAACGAAGTGATCTATGACTATGGTGAGAATTTTGATGAATACAATGAAGTGGTAAACACATATTCAAATTCGGATATTTCTTTTTCGCCTAATGTGATAGCGGGGTCTG
>CAZNRJ010000207.1:4255-6922 GCA_964574945.1 uncultured Ohtaekwangia sp.
CTGGATTGTTCTTTACACCCATCAAAGGCATTGAACTGGGATTGCTAACTAAATATGTTGGCAGGCAATTTTTAGATAACACATCGCATGACAGCAGAAGTATTGATTCTTATTTTACCAATGACCTGAGATTATCATATACCATAAGGCCATCATTTATGAGAGAGATTTCGCTGAGCCTGTTAGCCAATAACATTTTTGATGTGGAATACTCTTCAAACGGCTACACGTATGGCTATCGGGGCGGTGCAACGGAGTACCGGCAAAATTTTTATTATCCACAGGCAGGCAGGAATTATATGATGATGCTGGCGTTGAGATTCTGAGACTGGATTCAGGATACTGGTTTCTTGATTCTCGAAATTGCTACTATCAAGCGTGGGCTGTCGAGAGACCAGTATCCGGAATCCAACTATCTTTGCGCCATGCCTTCGGAGAAATACAAGCCGTTTACACTTGGAGCGCTTATCCGGCTCACCCGTTTCTGGAACCTGGTGATTATTGGGTTGTCGCAATATTTTGCTGCGCTCTTTCTTATTGACCGGAATTTAATTTTTGACTGGCGATTATTTGTTTTGGCAGCGTCAACCGTAATTATTGCGGCAGCAGGATACATCATTAACGATTATTATGACATTAAGATTGACCTGATCAACAAACCGCAACGCGTGGTTATTGGCAAAAGCATTACGCGCAGGTATGCTCTTTTTTTTCACAGCGTGCTTGTTATTATTGGGGTGGGATTGGGCTTCGTGATAAGCTGGCGGATAGGAATTGTTAATTTCTTTTCGGCATTTTTACTCTGGTGGTACTCCAATAGTTTAAAACGCCAACCGTTTATTGGGAACTTCGTAGTGGCCTTGCTTACAAGCATTTCGATTCTTTTAATCAACATTTTATACTATACAGACAACCTGCTGGTGGTCACTTATGCGTTGTTTGCTTTTTTTATGACGTTGATTCGAGAGATACTGAAAGACATGGAGGACTTGCGGGGTGATAATACGTTTGGCTGCAGAACCCTGCCCATTGTTTGGGGAATCCGAAAGACCAAGGGGATGATTTATAGTTTATTGATTCTCTTATCGGCTTCAGTGCTTTTGCTGAACGCACGATTTGTTCAACTGCCCTTTTATTATTTTGTGATCTTTCTATATATACCGCTTGCATTGCTTGTTCTGCGTTTGGTCCGTGCTGATACACGAAAAGATTTTTATTGGCTCAGTCAGTGGTGTAAATTAATTATGTTGCTGGGCATATTGAGTATGGTGTTCATTAATTAGTTCCTTTGTATCCATGAATCAACCCGCGCGGCTTGCAGTTTTTCTTTCTGGTAATGGATCAAATGCTGAAAGGATTTTTTCCCATTTTAAAGATCATGCGTCTGTTAGCATTGGAATGGCTCTAAGTAATAATCCGGTGGCGTACGGACTTCAACGTGCCATAAAATTTAATATCCCCACACGTACATTCACAAAACACCAATTCCGCGAAAGCGATGAAGTATTGGATTGGCTGAAGGAAGCAGGGATAACACACATTGTGCTGGCCGGTTTTCTTTGGATGATTCCAATGAATTTGATTAAGGCCTATCCTCATCGGATCATTAACATTCATCCGGCCTTGTTGCCGAAGTTTGGAGGCAAAGGGATGTATGGAATGAACGTGCATGAAGCGGTGAAAGAAGCCGGAGAATCAGAAACCGGCATCACCATTCACGAAGTAGATGCACACTACGATGAAGGAAAAATTCTTTTTCAGAAAAAATGCCGGGTTGAAAAACCTGATTCACCCGAACAAATTGCTCAACGTGTTCAACAATTAGAGCATCTGCACTATCCGCCCGTTATTGAAAAGTGGGCTACTTCTTTGTAAGTTCGATCCACTGAAAATCCTGCGACTTAGGGAAATCTGCGAAGATGTTTTTAATGTATTCATTGGGTTGTGCCAGCTTGCGCAGATTCAGGTCAATCCACGAGCCATCAATACTGAGGGTGGTAGCCAGTGTGCTATCTTCTTTTAAGAATGTATGACGCAAACTCCATCGACTAAAATCCGGAGTGCTTTTATATAATTCCACGGTTAAGTTTATTTTATCTTCCAGCCGGATTTCTCTTCTGAATATGGCTTCCTCCCTGAATAATATCGGCCCGATGGCGAACTCTTCGAATTTTTCTGTTGTGAGTCCGCGTTCGCTCAACAATTGCATACGTGCTGCCGCTGCAAAATCATAATACACGGAATGCCGTAAATGACGATTAGCATCAATATCCGACCAACGGATAGAAAGGGGCATGGAAAAAACGGACATAGTATAAAGAAGTTAAATACCTAATTTCTGACGTTGCGTCCAGATTTCATCAATGGGTTGGCCGGTACTGCTCTTGCCGCTATGCCGCCAGTTCCCATCTATAAATGAAAAATCAAATTCCAGTTTGGCGCCAACGCGACTGTTATCGCGCGAGAACACTTCAATGGTTTCGGTGTATTTGCCATCAATAGTTGTATAGGTTCCGCCACCGGTTCCAAAAAATTCTTTTGTGTCTACATTATAAGCAATCCATTGAAAGCGAGTGCCCGAAAGTATCTTCATGGTTCTGCGTGCACCGGGTGTGCGGGTTTGTATTTTTCCATCATCGCCCATGCGACCGGTAATTAGCCATGCAC
>CAZNRJ010000208.1:0-6908 GCA_964574945.1 uncultured Ohtaekwangia sp.
GAACAATCTTCTGACATTAACCAGGGTGTAGAACGCAAGAAAAAAGAAGAACAAGGCGCCGGCGACCAGGGAATGATGTTTGGTTATGCCACCAACGAAACAGACAATTACATGCCATTGCCGTTGGATATTGCTCATTTGTTGTTGAGGGAATTATCCGTTATCCGTAAGGAAGGAAAAGTGATGACGTACTTGCGCCCGGATGCAAAATCGCAGGTAACCATTGAATATTCAGACGACAATAAACCAAAGCGCATTGATGCGATCGTCATTTCAACACAACATGATGACTTCGCGAAAGATGCCATCATGTTGAAGAAAATTAAAGATGATGTAATCAACGTATTGGTTCCCCGCATCAAGAAAAAACTTCCTAAGCGGGTTCAAAAACTTTTCGGAAATGACATTCAATACCATGTTAACCCAACCGGCAAGTTTGTAATTGGCGGACCTCATGGCGATACCGGGTTAACCGGTCGTAAAATTATTGTTGATACGTATGGTGGTAAAGGTGCTCATGGCGGTGGTGCTTTCTCAGGTAAAGATCCTTCTAAAGTAGATCGTTCGGCTGCGTATGCTACGCGTCACATTGCAAAAAATTTAGTGGCTGCCGGCTTATGTGATGAGGTTCTTGTTCAGGTTGCTTACGCGATTGGTGTTGCCAAACCGGTTGGTTTATATGTAAACACCTATGGTACATCCAACGTAAAACTTAGCGATGGCGAGATCGCTAAAAAGATTGAAAAGATTTTTGACATGCGCCCTTACTTTATCGAAGAGCGTTTCAAGTTGCGTACACCTATCTACTCTGAGACTGCCGCATACGGCCACATGGGCCGCGAACCAAGAGTAGTAGAGAAGGTTTTCAACAAGGGAAAGAGAAATGAGAAGAAGGTGAAAGTTGAATTATTCCCGTGGGAAAAACTCACACATGTGGATGAAATTAAGAAAGCATTCAAGCTTAACTAACAAAAAAAAGGAGCCTTAAAAAGCTCCTTTTTTGTTTACAAAAGACAAGTTTCTTAAACCCTGCCGTTTTTAATTTTTGTTTTAAACTTCTTTAGCTGGGCACGCAATGCTTCGGTGGCCTGATCGGTTGCTGCCTCGAAGGAAGTAGCTTGCTCCTTGGCAAAGAAATTTTGCCCCGGCACATTGAGTTTTATTTCTACAGTTTTATTTTCTGTTCCTTCATTGTTTAATCGTAAAAAGACTTCGCCATCTACCATTCGGTCATAAAACGTTTCCAGTTTATCTACTTTCTTTTGAATGAAATCGATTAGTTTTCGATCTGCATCAAAGTGAATGGATTGTACTTGCAGTTTCATAGAACATAAAATTTAAAGTGGAACATAATTTAGAATAAATAGTAGAGAAGGTCACATAGGCATTACGCTTTAGGGTGGGCTTGATCAAATACTTTTTTCAATTTTTCCATAGAATTGTGCGTATACACCTGTGTGGCTGCCAAGCTGCTATGGCCCAATAAATCTTTGACAGCATTTATCTCCGCTCCTTTGTTAAGCAGGTGCGTGGCATACGTATGACGCAACACATGGGGACTTTTCTTTTCTACGGAAGTAAACAACTTCATATACTTTTTCACAATTCGATTCACCAACACAGGGTATAAAGACTCTCCGCTTGCCGTTACTAACAAAAGCCCTTGATCTTTTTTAACAACTTCCCGGTTTCTTATTTGCAGGTAGCCTTTGATAATAGGAACGAGTGACGCGGAAAATGGGATGACTCTTTCTTTATTTCTTTTTCCTAAAACACGGATGGTTCGGTCATTAAAATTGACAAAGTTTTCTTTTAGTGCAATTAATTCGGCTAACCGGATGCCCGTTCCATAAAAAAGTTCAAGAATCAGTTGATCGCGCTTGCCATCGTAGTCATCAGTAAATTGAACCTGATCCAATAGTTTTATGGTATCCTGCTCGTTTACGAAATGAGGAAGCTTCTTCTTGGTTTTCAGGATCCTGATCTTCACCATAGGATCGGTGGTGATGATTTCCTGACGTAATAAAAACTTATAATATGACCTTAGGCAGGCAATCTTCCGGTTGATGGAAATGGAATCAAGTTTTTGCTCTACAAGACTCACCACCCAGGATCGGATCAGACCATAATTAGCATCTTGGGATTGAGTGCCGTTAAATTCGAGCTGTAAGTACTTTTCAAATTGAAGAAGATCAGTTTTATATGATTGAACCGTTTTAGGACTATACCTTTTTTCGAACCGGATATATTTTAAAAATGATTCAACCATGTATCTACACCCTCTGCCTGTGTTGATACAATGTAAAAAAAAATCCTCCGCGAGGAAAGCCCGCGGAGGATTGTTTATAGAATATCGGTTAAATACTAATAATTGTCGGAAGCAAATTGCTTTTGCTTGTAGGCTGCACGAATTACTTCGCTTCTCCTTTTAATAGAAGGCTTTGTAAATGAGGTTCTTTCGCGTAAAGCTCTCAAAACACCAGTCTTTTCAAATTTCTTTTTGAAGCGCTTAAGTGCTTTGTCAATTGATTCGTTCTCTTTAATGTTGATAATCAGCATGTTTTACTTATTTGGGCTGCAAATATAGAATTCTTATCACCAAACACGCAAATTTTACTTCAAAATTGTACGTGAAATCACCAATTTCTGGATTTCTGAGGTTCCTTCGCCAATTGTGCACAGTTTGGCATCCCTGTAGTATTTCTCAGCGGGGAAGTCTTTCGTGTATCCATATCCACCAAAAATCTGAACCCCTTCATTGGCTACCTCTACGGCAACTTCTGAAGCATACAATTTTGCCATGGCCGATTCGCGGTTAACGCTTTTTCCCTTGTTCTTGAGATCAGCCGCGCGATAGGTTAAGAGGGAAGCCGCTTCAATTTTGGTAGCCATATCTGCCAGCTTGAATGAAATTCCCTGGAAGGCTGAAATCGGTTGGTTGAATTGGTGACGTTCTTTTGAATATTTCAAGGCCGCTTCAAATGCCCCGGTGGCAATGCCCAAACTTAATGCTGCAATGGAAATGCGACCGCCATCTAACACTTTTAATGATTGAACAAACCCTTCCCCTTCTTTACCAATGATTTGATCTTTATGAACCCGGCAATCCGTAAAAATTAACTCAGCAGTTTCGGAGGCACGCATGCCCAACTTGTTTTCTTTTTTTCCTGCAGAAAAACCCGGAGTTCCTTTTTCAATAATGAATGCAGTCATGGCATGTGAGTCCCCGACTTTACCGGTTCGTGCAATCACAACGGCAACATTCCCTGACTTACCATGTGTGATAAAATTCTTTGCTCCATTCAACACATAGTAGTCTCCATCTTTCACGGCAACGGTCCGCATATTTCCTGCATCGGATCCTGTGTTAGGCTCAGTAAGTCCCCACGCTCCGATCCACTCACCGGAAGCTAATTTTGGTAAGTACGTTCTCTTCTGTTCCTCATTGGCGAACTGGAGAATATGACCCGTGCATAAAGAATTATGCGCAGCCATTGACAGGCCAATGGAGCCATCAATCTTCGACATCTCAACCAATGCCGTTACATATTCATGATAACCAAACCCGGAACCTCCGTACTCCTCAGGAACCAACACGCCCATTAAACCAAGCTCTCCCATCTTATGAAAAAGAGCTACGGGGAACTCCTGGCTCTCATCCCACTCCATCATGTGTGGCTTGATTTCTTTTTGACCAAAATCGCGCACCATCTGAACAATCATTTTTTGATTCTCAGTCACATCAAAATTCAAAACCTCTGTAGTCATCTTTCAATAGTTTATTCCCCGAACAAGGGATACAAAAGTAAGGTAAATACAATGAATACCAAACGATCGTTAGTATGTATATATTAAACCCTGCAATAAGTATCCATTTTGGCTCATTTATGGTTATAAAGGTTATTTTTGCCTTTCCTAAAAAAACCAAAAACAACACCTAATGAAAATCGCTGTAGTTGGAACCGGATATGTTGGCTTAGTAACCGGAACATGCTTTGCTGAAACGGGTAACACCGTAACCTGTATTGACATTGACAAAGAAAAAGTAAAAAAACTTAACTCAGGTAAGATTACCATTTACGAACCTGGCCTTGAGCTTCTTTTTGAAAGGAACATCAAGCAAGGGAGGCTCTTTTTTACCACCGATCTTGCCGAAGGAATTAAAGATGCCAGGGTGATATTTCTCGCTTTGCCTACACCCCCTGGCGAAGATGGCTCAGCAGATTTAAAGTACATTTTGGGAGTTGCCAATGATCTTGGCCCTTTGCTTAAGGATTACACAGTTGTAATTGATAAGAGTACCGTGCCCGTTGGTACTGCGGATAAAGTAAAAGCAAAAATTGCTGCTCACGCTACTGCGGAATTTGATGTTGTCTCTAATCCGGAATTTTTGAGAGAAGGAGTTGCCGTGGATGATTTTATGAAACCTGAACGAGTTGTTATCGGAACCAGATCTGCTAAGGCAAGAAAGGTTATGGAGGCCCTTTATGCTCCCTTCCTGCGCCAGGGTAATCCATTGGTTTTTATGGATGAGCGTTCTGCAGAACTAACCAAATATGCTGCTAACTCTTTCCTTGCTACCAAAATTTCTTTCATGAATGAGATTGCCAACCTCTGCGAATTGGTTGGTGCCGATGTAGATGCCGTGCGCAAAGGAATTGGAACTGATAGCCGGATTGGAAAACGATTTTTGTTTCCAGGCATTGGATATGGCGGAAGCTGCTTCCCTAAAGATGTTCAGGCGCTGGCAAAATCTTCATCCGATGTTAAATACGGGTTTAGGATTTTAGATGCTGTGATGGAAGTAAATGCCGATCAGAAGACAAAACTGATTCCAAGAATAAAGGATTTTTATCGGGGTGATTTGAAGAATAAAACATTCGCTATGTGGGGCCTTTCATTTAAACCACACACAGATGATATTCGCGAGGCTCCGGCTTTGTATAACATCGAAGAACTTTTGAAGGCAGGAGCTATCGTAAAAGCACACGATCCTGAATCCATGGAAAATGTAAAAGGAATTTTAGGGGATAAAATTCAGTACTCGCAAACACCCTATGAAGCTGCTGAAGGCGCGGATGCAATTTTTATTGCAACCGAATGGCCCGAATTTAGAACCCCGGATTTTGAACGGCTCACTTCGGTTTTAAAAAGCAAAGTAATCTTTGATGGCCGCAATCTTTACGACCTGCCACAAATGAAAGAATTAGGATATACTTACTTTAGCATCGGACGCGAAACTATTTATGGCTAAGAAAAGGGTTTTAATTACGGGCGGTGCGGGCTTTTTAGGGTCTCACCTGTGTGATCGGTTTATTAAGGAAGGATATTCGGTTATTGCCATGGACAACCTGATTACCGGTGACCTGCGCAACATTGAGCATCTTTTTAGGCTTCCTGATTTTGAGTTTTATCATCACGATGTCTCGAAGTTTGTTCACGTACCTGGTGAGCTACATTACATTTTGCATTTTGCTTCTCCGGCAAGTCCGATTGATTATCTGAAAATTCCTATTCAAACTCTGAAAGTCGGATCGTTAGGGACACATAATTTATTAGGTCTCGCAAAAGCTAAGAATGCACGGATCATAATTGCATCCACATCCGAAGTATATGGTGACCCTACTGTTCATCCGCAAACAGAAGAGTATTATGGAAACGTAAATACCGTAGGGCCGCGCGGAGTATATGACGAAGCCAAGCGGTTTCAGGAAGCCATAACCATGGCCTATCATACATTTCATGGATTGGAAACACGCATTGTCCGAATCTTCAACACCTACGGCCCACGCATGCGACTAAATGATGGCCGTGTGCTGCCTGCATTTATCGGACAAGCTTTGCGTGGCGAGGACCTGACTATTTTTGGTGACGGATCACAAACCCGGTCGTTCTGTTATGTAGATGATCTGGTAGAAGGAATTTACAGGTTGCTTTTATCTGACTATGCCCAGCCCGTTAACATTGGCAATCCAAGTGAAATTACCATCCGTGATTTTGCCGAAGAGATTGTAAAGCTTACCGGCACCAAGCAGAAGGTTGTGTATTTGGATTTACCAAAAGACGATCCTAAACAACGTCAGCCCGATATCACTAAAGCAAGAGAAATATTGAAATGGGAGCCTAAGGTTTCACGGGAAGAAGGTCTTAAAATCACGTACGAATATTTCAAATCGCTTCCTAAAGAAGTTCTTTACCAGCGTGATCATAAAAACTTCGATACCTATAATCGATAGAGTTTTGCTTTTGCAGCAATTTGTTCGAAAATAAAAATCACCTATATTTGCAGCACTTCTTGGTAAAAAGATCAAAAGAGGGGACCTAAAAGTCCCCTCTTTGTTTGTAAGAACTTGATGGAAACCGCTCAAAAAATAAAAGAATTGGCTCAATCCCATCTTAAAGATGAGGCGCATTTTATTGTGGATGTGGTAATCAGCAAGCATAAACCTTACAAAGTCTCCGTATTTATTGATGGCGACAAGGGTGTAACAATAGACGATTGTTCGAACCTGAGCAGGGCATTATCAGAAGACCTGGATAACGAGGATTTGATCAAGGATAATTTTACGCTCGAAGTCGGAACCCCGGGGTTAGATCAGCCTTTGAAACTAAAACGACAATATGTAAAAAACGCTGGTCGTTCTATTCGTGTGCTACGAACTGACAAGAGTTCGCACCAGGGACGAATGACAGAAGTAACAGAGACCGGAATCGTGTTGGAAGCTGAGAGCAAGGAAAAAGGAAAGAAGAAAATTGAAATAAACAGAATTGAAATACCTTTTATTGAAATAGAAAAAGCAATTGTACTAGTTTCTTTTAAATAGTGACAACTATGGATACCTCCACATTAATTGAATCGTTTGCAGATTTTGCAAAACAAAAAAACATCGACCGCCCTACGATGATCC
>CAZNRJ010000209.1:0-6108 GCA_964574945.1 uncultured Ohtaekwangia sp.
ATCACACACCTATTGCCATGCGTGCTTACTGCTTAATCTTTATTTATATCTACCCATTTATATACACCCCCGCGCTTTATAACAGGTTGCGTGATGGCATTTCCCTTAATGAATCGTGGATTGTTTATTTCCTGTCCGCCATCTCAACGTTCATCTTGATTTCGCTCTACAATGTGCAGGACCAAATGGAGAATCCATTTGATCAGAAAGGATTGGATGATATTAGATTGGATGATTTTCTGTTGAAGTAGCAATCCTTTTTATTTCGTTCGGCACTTATCTATTATCTCTGTTTTGAATCTTTTGTCACTCCTCATGGTTTCGAAAAATTCATCTATATATTTTACCATTCCATTAAATTGCCGGGCATCAAAGTCGTTTTGATATCGCATTAACACAGCCTTAATAGCGCTTTCATTTTCAATAAACTCTTTTCTTACCGATTGATACCCATCTTCCGATCTGCAAAACCCGCGAAACAATCGCTCCCTCACATTACTAATGCTCAGCGATTCGTTTACTACAGCGTAAGGGGCATCAACAAACCCGGCCATATCAAAGTCGTACGCTAACGGAATATATTCTTTGGATTCTTTTAACTGAATCACTTTCGCATTATGCAAAAAAGTTGTGCTCCAGTCAGTATTCGCAATCATGTATTGAAATAAATCATGGCGAATGGAGTTTTTCTCCTCCAATAATTTGGGGTGCAATTTCAAATCTTCTACAATCTTTCCATCATGTCTCTTTGCAACCAAATCATCGTCTTCAATGAAAAAACCTGTAATGGTCGATGACTTTGATTTTTTTCCTGCCTGGTCAGTGAACTCAACAGTAAGCAACCTTGTGTTAAATGTATATTTCGTAATGGGTTCATCCATTTGATAGGCGATGTACTCTTTCATGATTAATGAATTGTCTTTCGATTGCTTGCAGGGCAGCACGAGCTTAAGGCTTTTGTTTCCTTCAAAGACAGTTCCTTTGGCATCATCCTTCTTGATCTTTATTCTAAGCGGTGGATAAGAACATTCCTTCCTTCTGAAATTGCCGCGTGCACGCACCGAAATCGCAATGGAATCCCAACTGTCGCCCGATTTAAAATGCATCATAGCGGGAGTATAGATGGTGTCATTGGTGATCGCCTTTACACCTTTCACTGAGATTGTAAGTTTTATTTCTAACGGTTTTTCGTCAAGAAAAAGCTCAGTTACTTCATGCTTTTGGCCTTGCAGCAGGCAGGGTATGAAGAGCAGGGAAAAGATTAAATACTTTTTCATTTCTTTCTTAAGGTTAACTCATTATACGTTATTCTTTTTAAGCAAAGCTATTACACGCTCGTCCACCCGCTTTGGCCGCAAGGTTGAGCCATCCAACATACACCAAATTGTTTTTGCTTTGGCAATTATCTTTCCTGTTTTTGAATTTGTTATCTGTACATAACGATCAGACCGGGGTCCCGTTGTTTCTTCCACCCAGGTAGTGGCTACCAGCAAGTCACCCTTTAATGCAGGGGCGAGGTAATCGATTTCATGGCGAAGTACCACCCACAAAAACTTCTTTTTAATTTCTTCTGTTGCCACGGCATCCCAGTGAGCTTCAGCTGCTTCCTGCACCCACTTCACATACACCACATTGTTAACATGGTTCATGGCATCGATGTCAATATCGTTTACCGCGATGGTTATAAAAAAGTCATGCTCGTTTGGATGTACTGTAGCCATCGAATAAATCTATTCATAAATGAAGCATAGTACAAGATACAAGTTCCCCGGTGGAATAATCAAAGAATTTGAACCCGATCTTGAGAGTTGAAACCCTCCAAAAGTTAGACTTATCAATCTTCTTAAAAAAATATTTCTGTCAGATGTCTTGACTGAAACCAAACTTTTGGAGGGTTTATGGAACATTTAGAATCAAATGCGTCAACCCTGAAGGTGAAATAATTTAGGTAACTTATTGTATCTTGCGAAAGCAAAGAGGCGTAAGCCTCAATTTTTTAGACGATAATTTCAAACAATTTGACTTTCCACGATTTCACCTTCAACCCACGATTACTGGATGGGTTGGACGCCATGGGTTTTTCGAAGCCCACCCCAATACAAGAACAGGCAATTCCCGTAATACTCTCCAAAAAGGATTTGATAGCATGCGCTCAGACAGGCACGGGTAAAACTGCGGCCTATGTGCTACCCATACTTAACAATATTGTGGCTTCTGAAAAACGCCATCTAAATACGGTGATCATTGCACCTACGCGCGAGCTGGCGCAGCAGATAGACCAGCAAATAGAGGGATTCTCTTATTTTCTGGGTGTAAGTTCAATAGCGATCTATGGCGGTGGGGACGGTGCTACCTGGGATCAGCAAAAAAGAGCTATGGAGGGTGGGGTTGACTTAATCATTGCAACACCGGGCCGGCTAATAGCCCAGATCGCGATGGGAACAATAAAGTTTGACCATGTTGAACATTTGGTGCTGGATGAAGCCGACCGGATGCTGGATATGGGCTTTTATGAAGACATCCTGAGGATCATCAAAGAACTTCCGGCCACAAGACAAACACTTTTGTTTTCGGCAACGATGCCGCCTAAAATCCGGGCGCTGGCCAACCGAATTTTAAGAAACCCTTCGGAAATAAATATTGCCATCTCAAAACCGGCCGAAGGCATTTTGCAGCAAGCCTATGTGGTGCATAATGAACAAAAGGAAAAACTGATTGACTTCCTGTTAAAGGAGAAACAATTCAATAGCGTGCTCATCTTTGCTTCCACAAAAGAGAATGTAAAGAAATTAGATCGCAATCTCCAGCGTTTGGGACTAAGGGCAAAAGCCATTCATTCAGATCTTGAACAAGTTGAACGGGAAAATGTGTTGCGTGAGTTTAAAAATAAGAAGCTTGCTATACTCATTGGTACGGATGTTCTTTCGCGTGGAATTGATGTGGAAGGAATTGACTTAGTCATAAATTTTGATGTGCCGCCCGATCCGGAAGATTATATTCACCGCATTGGACGCACAGCGCGCGCAGCTACAACGGGCACTGCGATTACCTTCATCAATCAACTTGATCAACGAAAGTTTTTCAGGATTGAAAGTTTAATTGGCAAGGAAGTTCCTAAAATGACATTGCCTGTTGAGTTAGGAGAAGGACCTGCCTATACACCTGAAGCTAAAAATTATTCTCCTAAAGGCGAGCATGGAAAGAACGCTGGGCAAAGAAAGCCCTGGCGCGGTAAACGTCCTGATAGAAAGCCGAGACCGTAGGTTTTCGCTTACTTCTTTAACAGCGTAGAAATCATTTCACTAAAGTAGTTGCCATAATACGGGCCTACCCAATTCATACTCATTACTTCTTCTTTGTCCAATTCCTCGTAATGAGAGTCTTCTGTGATGTATCCTGCATAGTCGCCATTAAAGCTTGTAATGATCAAATGTTTGTTTTGTGAGGCAGCAAGTTCGTTTAACGTGTGAGTAATAAATAACTCACCCGAAAAGTCGCACGGGGTTCCAATCATAACAATATTTCCAAGCTGCAGATAGGTTAACTCACCCCGGATTGGATTTAAGATTGACGAAAAAACCCAATCCCTTAGTTTCCAATTTTTTGTAATCCGCAATTGTGAGTGCCCAAATTGAATGGGAATATGTGCTGCTGTAATTTGAACAGAATCGACAGGGCTGTCATAGTTTGCTTCTGAAATTTTTTTAGTGAGTACTTCACCCGCTTTAGTTACTAATTCAAATTCGGTTTCAGGTAATCCTGCAAGACGATGACTACCCACCATGCCTGCCATAAAAAACCCGAATGAGTTTTCCTTTTCATTCAGTTGAGAAATCAATGCAGCCGGGTAATCACCCGAAAGAGCTTTACTCTTTTTATTAATGCTGGTAGCATGGGCACTGAAGGTTACCAACTGCACTGATGCACTATCGGCTGTTTTGAAATTAATTCCGCGCAGCATTCCATCATGAGGCGCTCCATTTACTAACCGGTTTTCGGTATATTCAATGGCATCTGCTTCCCAATATGATAATTGAGCAGGTTGCATCGACTTATCGATTCGTTTTATCTCAGTAAATAATTTTTCAGTTGTTTGATTTACCCAGGTGTTCTCATAATCGCCAAGCACAAAGTTGCCCGCCAAACTATTATCCCAGCCACCCACACCGTTATGCGTGTGTGTTGCGCTGAAATGCAAGAAAGGCTTGTCGGAGAATTCCTCTTCAATTCTTTTCTGAAGCATTTGTTTAATGGCAGGCGGAAAGAGAAGCAAATCTATACTGATAAGGTAACATGAAATACTTCCGTTGTTTAAGCCTATTACCCGCGCATACAAAGAATCATGAACGCTGTCAAACCCATCGCGCATGCGATATCCAGCCATGGGCATGGGGTGATCGGGCGTAATGGAAACCTTGCCCCAACCAACTTTTAACCTTTGAGCAGGTTTATAAACACGCAGCGAAACAGTATCCAACGTATTCATCATTACTTTATAAAAATCCTGATCAGATAACGGAGTGCGGTCAATTGGGCCCACCAGGGAAAATAGAATCACAGCAAGCGCCATGATGAAAGAGAATAGCCACGTAAGCCATCGTCTCATCGGATATAATTAAAGTTATTTTTCAATGATGGTGAACTCGGTCCTGCGATTGAGCTGCCGGCCTGTTTTGGTTTTATTATCCGAAATTGGTTTATCAGGTCCATAGCCAACTACTGAAATACGTAAACTTTCAATACCTGCTTGTACCAAATGTTTTTTTACTGCCTCTGCTCTTCTTCGGCTTAAGCCGACATTGTATGGGTAAGAACCCAGATTATCAGTATGGCCACTTATTTCTACTTTTATGGCAGAAGATGTTTTCATGATCTGTTCAAGATATAAAATATCATCAAACGTTTTTGGAACGTCACTATCATGACCAAAATAAACATTTAATGTACGCTTGTAGTTTAACGCAATCTTATCCAGATAAATGGTGTCATTAAGTACATTGCTTCGAAGGAGTGATCCATTAAAATAGTAGGAAGAGGAGTAGGGGATATATTCATTGCTTGAAACAAGAAGTTTGTAGCGAACAGGGCTTCCACTTGTTTTTATTTCAGTTTGATAGGTACCGGCAGCTACTTCATTAAACGATATTTCCTCACCTTGTGCTGCAGTAAGCTTTACCGTTGCCGGGATTGGTTTGCGTGAATCGCCTTCAGCAACATGCACGGTAAAATTCATGGAAGGATAACCTACGGTAACAGAAGATATAATCTCTTTTAAAGACTTTGCCAGCGCAGGTGATTCATCTTCCATAGCAAGTACTGCGTCAGCAAAGTCAGGCTGGCTGTAGGCAGGTTCTTTCCAATTGTGAATATCCACTTTATAGATATCCTGTTCACCAATTCCTTCCTTTCGTACAGAAGAAATATAGGCAAAATCTTCGTTGCGGGTTAGAACAATGTATATATCATTTTCTACAGAGTTTATCGGATATCCCATGTTAACGGGCTTTTCCCAAAGATTTTTTTCATCATTATATACGGAACGGTAAATATCAAGGTCTCCCATACCGGCATGGCCATTTGAACTAAAGTACAGATGCTTGCCACTGGCAGATACAAAAACCCCATCTTCATCCATATCTGAGTTAACTAATTTGCCGAGGTTTTGAGGACTAGCCCATTTTCCTTTTGCGTTTTTGGTACACATATAAATATCAGTGCCCCCATAGCCGCCCGGGCGATTGCTTGTAAAGAATAATTTCTGGCCGTCTGCAGTGATGGTTGCCGAGTTCTCGATATATTCTGTGTTGATCTCCAATGCTTCGGGGTTCGTCCACGTGCCATCTGATTTAAGGAAGGAAGCTAAGATATCGCCACCATTTGAGTCATGATATAACAACATTTCTTTTCCATCGGGAGAAAGATTGACGCTTGCATTATGATAATTGTTGTTCAATGGTCCCGTTAAGTTTTTAGCAGGCGTCCACTCACCATTCACTTTTCGGCTATAAAAAATCTCTTCGTAATATTCATTGTCCACAGCGAGCCGGTTATTTGAATTCTCTTCGGGTCTGCGGCTGGTAAACACCATAAAGGTTTCATCGGCATTGA
>CAZNRJ010000209.1:6118-6457 GCA_964574945.1 uncultured Ohtaekwangia sp.
GATGGTAGGTGCATAGTCCGGCCATTCTGAATTGATTTTATCGTCCATGTGAACCAGGGTAACATCCACAGGTTGGGCCACCATTATCTTCGCGTTGTTACATTCAAATATCTTTCGGTTAACCTCATTTATTTTTTTTGATTTCTCGTAATCTAAGGAACGCGAGAGTAACCGGTTATAACGGGTATACAATAAAATGGCGCTGTCAAATTTTTCGGAATAATGAAAGGCTTGCCCCAAATAGAACAGGATATCCGGGTCTATTTTAGGATCGAGTGTATACGCTTTTTTAAAGTATTCGAGTGATTGCTCTTTTCGTATGGTGAGCATAATGGATCG
>CAZNRJ010000209.1:6467-6904 GCA_964574945.1 uncultured Ohtaekwangia sp.
TGGATCGGCCTGTCATAAAGTGAGCCTTGGCACTTTTAGGATTTGCCTTAACAGCCAGCGTAAACATTTCTGTGGCCTGCTTACGGTGCGAGTAATCAAAAACTTCCATTCCCATCCGGTAATACTCTTCCGAAAGGGCAACAGAATCCTGCTGGGCAAATGAAGATGAAACAAGAAGAACCCCTGCAATTAACAGGAGCGCGCGGGAATAAAATAAAGCCATAGATCTAAAACTAAGTCAACTAAGATTAAGATTTTAGGAGGCTTAAATTTATCGTTTTTATTTGAATCCTAAGCCATTCTTTTTCGGCTGATCAAATTCAAACAACGGAGTAATTAAAAAAATAAACTTAGGGTTTCAGGCGCTATGGCGGTACCGTGCTTCCCAGTTGCTCATCTCGCGGATCATCGCCTCTTCCCGTAAGGTAAGGGTTTCC
>CAZNRJ010000210.1:0-4724 GCA_964574945.1 uncultured Ohtaekwangia sp.
TTGGGCCTAAAGGGGCGGTAGTAAATGAATACTTCATATAAATTTTCAGTTTCGAAGTGGCTGCCCTCCAGTTGAAAACCGTTTTCGTTCTGGCCTTCCACCCAGTATTGATAATCGTACCAGCCTTGTTTTAAAAAAAGTGTTTTCTCATACAGGTTCTTGTCTTTTATAAAATTCATTTTTGTTTCCGCAGTGTGCTCCCAATTTGTTAGGGCTCCTAATAAATGAACATTGCCGTTTATCGTTTGATTGGGTGCTATGGTAAAAGTGACAAACACATAGTCGCCCGAAGTAGCGGCATCGCGGTTGTCTAAGTTTTCAATTGCATAATTTCCATTTAAGTCGCGGTATTGCGAATACACCTGGTCGCGCCTCGATTGATCGGGGAGTACCGAAATATGAAACGGCCTTTTGCTGCGGTCCAGGCGACCTGTATTTTGGCCCGGTGAATTCAGCGATCGAAAATCCACAAACCGAAATTCGTTGCCGGCCATAAACTGGTTGTCGGTATCAAAAAAGCGATACTCAAGTTCTTTCCGGTCCTCTCTCACGAAACTCGGTTTTACATTCAGGCGCGCATTGTCCCACCGTTGGTTTTGCCGGATTAATGTTTGAATAGATTGCAAGGGGTTAACAACATCCAACCGCGAGTAGTTAATTTTAAAGTTGAGTTGCTGGTTACTGGTTTGCAAATTACCAAGGCCTATACCCTGGCTATCCATAACCATACTCACCTGGTTATCAAAAATCATAAACCGCTTGCTCAGAAGAAGATCTTTTTCACTGTCGCGATAAGCGATTAACAGGTAGTTGCCGGGTAATTTTACTTGTGGCAATAAGAAATAATAATGGACATATGAAACGGACGTACTGGAAGAGAAATCGTATTCGTTGATAGGGTATTCGTTGTAATCGGGCAGGTAATCAAGATCCTGTAATGTGGATTTAGTCCAATCATAATTACAATGGATTATTTTTACGTAATAATTGCTGCGCTGTCCCTGCAAGTCATCAAACTCCAGGATAAGATTTTGGCCTTGTAGGGGAGCAACAGCAGGTCTCAGGTTGTCGCGCTGGCCTTGCAGGTTGGGGTGCAGCATAACGGTTCTAATCTCTTCTTCGTATGATTTATCGGAGAAGATAAGTTTCTTTTGTGCGAATGTTACCTGAAGGGAAACGAGCGTGAAAATGAATAGAAGCCTCATAGTTCAAAACTAAACGATTAAATTAAATCAAATTGCATTCCAACCTATGGTATTTATGATGGGTCTAACCGGCAGAACGGGTTCATGTTAAGCGAAAAAGAGCTTATAAAAGGCTGTGTGAAAGCAGACAGGGCTGCTCAAAAGGCTTTGTATGACCGCTATTGCCGAAAAATGATGGTGGTGTGCCAGCGCTATTCTAAATCTTCGCAAGAAGCTGAAGACGCCCTTCAGGAGGGATTTATAAAGGTGTTTGCTTCCATAAAGTCGTTTCGCGAGGAGGCACGATTGGAAACCTGGATCACCCGCATTATGATTAACACGGCCCTTAATAGCCAACGGCAAAAGCTCTACCTGTTGCCTATGGTGGATGTTACACAAATAGAATTGAATGAAAACGAAGAAATAAGTTTAGCAGCTTTTAACCTTTCGGAATTGGTTGCCATGATTCAATCGTTACCGGATGGCTGCCGGATCGTGTTTAACCTTTTTGCTGTGGAAGGTTATAGTCATAAAGAAATTGCAGAGATGGTTGGTATAAGCGAGGGAACATCCAAATCGCAATACAGCCGGGCTAAAAGTTTATTAAAAGTGAAATTGAAAGTTCACGATAATGTATATGAAAAATATGGAGAGGCAAAAATTTGAAAATGCCTGGCGGGATGCATTAGCAGGGGCCGAGCAATCGCCTTCGGAAAATGTGTGGATGGGCATTGACAGCAAGTTGACCGTAGCGGAAGGTGGTACAATGAAACGCAGGGTAATCTTTTATCAACGCCTGGCGGCAGCTTCTATTCTTTTTGCAGTTGTGTTTGGATCGCTTACGGCTTATTATATCAATGAAAACAATAGTCAAACAGGTGATGACCGGTTAGCTGAGGGAACATTGAATAATGGTCAATTGATCAATGGTCAGTTAGCCGATGATAAGGCAGCGGAGAATCAACTTGTTAATGAACAATTGGCCGATGATCGATTAGCCAATGATAATAAGGATGTAACCCGGAATTCAACGGGGACTAATGAACAGACTGATCTCACAAAAAAGAAAAATAATTCCAACATAACTATTCAAAAGCAGTCCGTTTTGCTTGCGGATAATAACGAAGGGGCAGGTGATGAACCTGACATTACTCCCAATGAGTTGCGATACCGCCACCAAAATTTTGCAAGCCTCTCATCAAAAGACATTCCTTCGCCTGAAGTGAGTGTTTCAGGAAAAGTAGAAGAGGTTTCCATCAAAAGAAAGTTACCTGCGATGCCGGCTTCTATGATGGCCGATTCCCGCAAGGATAAAAAATCAGAAAAGGAAAACTTCTGGGCTTCGATAGGTGCATCAACAGGAAATTATTCACCGCAAGGTAATTTCAATCAATCCCAGGTGATGGCTGCCCAGGGGAGCTTTAGTAATATGGTATCAAATTCAAATTATTCAGGGACAACCAGTTCGCCTTCAAAAGGAACTGCCTATTCGGTAGGGGTAAATGTAGCCAGGAAAGTTTCTGATCGCTGGATTGTGTTGGGGGGACTAAGTTATTTGAATCAGGCAGCCGGATATACCACTAACCTGGCGTCCATAAGTTCCAATAATACGCCTTCCGTTTACTCAGCCGATTATGCTTCACAGCAAAGTAATTCAAGCAGAGCCGTCACGTTAACATCTCCATACGAAATAAACAGCGTGAATGAATTTGTATCGGTGCCGGTGCAAGCGGGTTATTTGGTTGTAAACCGAAAAGTCGGGTTCCAGGTTAATTCAGGTGTGGCAACCGATATCTTTTTACAAAACACGCTTACTGACAAAAGCGGGCAGCTAAATAAATTAACTGAGAATGGTGGAAGCGATTCTCCTTACAATAGTTTTAGCTGGTCTGCAATAATTGGCTCTGAATTAAGTTATAAACTTGGTGATCAATATCGTGTATCCTTAGTGCCCGGGTTACGTTATTCATTAAGCCCGGTACTAAAGTCGAATTCAATAACCAGTAACCCCATGGTTTGGGATTTGGGTTTCAGGTTTAGATATATTTTTAAGTAGCGATTAAACGATTAGGTAATAAGATGTGTCAAAGAGGAAAGATGATCAATTAAAATCTACGTTTATGGAATCCTTGAAAGAAGTCTTCGAAAAAAAAATAATGCCGGGCGTATATGCGGTTTTGTTTGTTACCACGCTGTTGCTATTGAGCGCATTGCTTATGCGCAGGTATATTTATTTTTAAATTATTTTTCAGCGCTTCCAACTTTCTGTAGCCCGGGTGGGTCAAACCCATAGACCTATAAACCCAGCGCTCATGAAAAACAGTTACATCCTGCCAAAGTTATTTTTGGCATTTGCTTTTTCTGCTATAGCAATTGTTATAACCTCCTGTTCGGATACCTGTGAACAAACCCGTCAATTGGTTTACTACAAACCTGTATATTCTACTTCGGCACAGGTAAAGGCAGCCGTTAAATTAGAAGCTCCCAAAGAGATGTCGCAGATAGGTCGAATCTACTTTAAGGACGGCTTTCTTTTTATTAACGAAGCAGGTGAAGGTATTCACATTATCGACAACCGCACACCGGCCAATCCAAAACCGGTTTCATTCCTGACTATTCCGGGCAACTATGATTTAGCCATTCAGGGAAGCACGCTGTATGCCGATAGTTATATTGACCTGGTTGCATTTGACATTACAAACATTTCGGCCATTAAAGAGATCAACCGGATTGAAAGGCTTTTTAATAATTACATGGCCATGGGGCATTTGGTTGGTTCTTCCAATGGCATCCTTACCGAATGGCAGCGGGTGGATGATGTACAGGTATATGAAACGGATTGTAGAAATACGTACCAACCGTGGGGCGGAATGTATTATAATGATGGCTTTGCACTAACAGCTTCTTCGGCAATAAAGTTTAGTAATAGAACTGCTTTTGCACCAACCCCTTCTTCTGCTGGAGCGGGCATTGGTGGGTCAATGGCACGCTTTACACTTTCAGGAAATCATTTGTATGCGTTGGATGGAAGCAACCTGGACATCGTAGATGTTACGAATCAAACTAATCCAAAAGCAAAAAATGAGTTTCAGATCGCGTGGGATGTTGAGACACTTTTTCCATATACCGATAAGCTTTTTGTTGGCTCGCAGACGGGCATGTATATTCTTGATTTGAGCGCACCGGAAAGCCCTACTTTGGTTAGCAAGTATGATCACGTGCGCAGTTGCGATCCGGTAGTAGTGGAAGGTGACTATGCGTATGTAACATTACGAAGCGGATCAACGTGCCAGGGCTTTACCAATCAATTGGAAGTTATAGATATCAAAGAATTAAAAACCCCAACCATAGTTGCCACCTATGCCATGACGAACCCCCACGGCTTAGGCATTGATGCCGGAACTCTTTTCATTTGCGATGGCCAGGATGGGTTGAAAGCCTTTGATGCTTCAGACGTAAAAACGATATCACAAAATCAACTGGCACATTTTTCTTCTATACAAGCATTAGATATTATTCCCTACCAAAACGTAGCGATGA
>CAZNRJ010000210.1:4734-6865 GCA_964574945.1 uncultured Ohtaekwangia sp.
ACCAACATCAAGGACATTAAGCTTCTCAGCCAGTTACCGATTGTTTCCAAATGAGGGCTTTGATAATTTTTGTGTTGCTCGTTTGCATAGGCTGCAGCGTGTTCGCGCAAAGCAAAACAGATTCTATTGCAGCAAAAAAGAAATTGGAATACTTCTTTTATGTTCAGTCAGGAATGTTGGTGGGGTGCAATGAATGCGGCCGTGGAAAAGAAATTACGTTTAGCGCGGCAACCGTGCATGGCATTAAGTTCGCGAAACGAGGCAGGGCAGGAGCGGGGCTTGGATACGATTCGTATTACGGGTGGAGTACCGTACCTGTCTTTGGAAGTGTGTCGTGGGATCTGTTTGCCAGGAAGAATGCTTTCTTTCTTCAATTCAATTATGGAGGTATATTAAAAACCTGGAAGTACACCTGGTATGATGAATATGGGTATCAACGATCGGAGGGAAAAAGAATGGTTAACCCGATGGTGGGTTATCGCATCCGCTACCATGATGCAAGCATTGCGCTAATGGCGGGGTATAAGTTTCAAAAAATTGAGTCCTACTATCAGTATGAAAACTATATCTGGGATCCGAATACACAAAAGACATTGATGGAACCGATCGGATCAAGTGAAAAGAGATCGTTAAACCGATTTATGATTTCACTGGCAGTGGGCTGGAAGTAGAATTAGATACTGGATTCTTGATTCTTGATGCTGGATTCTCGATTAAGGAAGTGGAGAGACTTATACCTTATTGATAGCTGTGTTTAAATATCTGGCATCCAGTATCCAGTATCTATCTTCTGATCTCCAACTCATCTACCTGTAACATAATTTTCTCCCACTTCAGGTTTTCTTCATGGAGTGCAGTATGAATAACGTCAAATTTTTGCTGGTACTCTGTTAGTTTTTGAAAGTCTCCAAACACCTCGGGCTTGGCCATAGCTTCTTCAATCTCTTTTTTCTGGTTTTCTAATTTTTGAATACCATCCTCAACCTTTTTAAGGTCGCGGTTAAGTTCTTTGATCCGTTTTTCATTTGGATTTACCACAGCAGTTGGCTTTGCTGCTTTAGGTTCTTCTTTTTTGACGGGTGGCGGGGGCTGTGTGGCTGCTACCTGGTTTTGTTTTCGCCAGTATTCGTATTCGTCATACGTGCCCGGATATTCTTTAACCTGTTGATTTTCGATGTACCAGATTTTGTTTGCCACCTGGCTTACAAAATGCCGGTTGTGCGAAACCACCACAAAACTTCCCTGGTATTGCTGCAATGCCTGGATCAAAATGTTTTCTGAAATGAAATCCAGGTGGTTGGTAGGTTCATCAAGCAACAAAAAATTAGCTTCTGAGATTAAGGTCTTTGCCAACGCCACGCGCGATTTTTCTCCACCCGATAATACTTTTATTTTCTTAAACACATCTTCATCGGAGAACAGGAAACAGCCCAACACGTTTCTAAGCTCTTGTTCTGTCTTGCGACTACCCGCTTGTTTTAGTTCTTCTAAAATTTCACTTTCAACATGCAGCGACTCCAATTGATGCTGGGCATAGAATCCATAGATCACATTATAGCCAATGATACGCTCCCCATCCACCGGTTCAGTATTGGCCAACATACGCAGCAGGGTAGACTTGCCCTTGCCATTGGCTCCTATAAGGGCAATCTTATCTCCCCGCTCAATGGAAGCACTGGTATGTTTTAAGATTACCAAATCGCCATACGCCTTTGAAACGTCCTTCATGGTGACTACGTGCCGGCCCGAAGGTTGATTGAAGGTGAACTTGAAATTGACAGCTGCGTTATCGCTAACAACTTCTTCCACAAGCTCCATGCGGTCAAGCGCTTTAACCCTGGATTGCACCAATTTTGATTTGGAGGCTTTCGCCCTAAAGCGTTCAATGAACCGTTCAGCTTGCCGGATTTTAGCTTGTTGATTTTCGTAAGCACCCTGCTGAATGTTCTCACGCATTTCTTTTTCCTGAAGGTAGAAGGAGTAATTCCCTTCGTAGGTCACTAACTGGCCATTGGTAACTTCTACCGTTTTGGAAATAACATTATTTAAAAAAGTACGATCGTGAGATACAATGATTACGGCTCCATTGTAATTGCGTAAATAATTCTCAACCCATTCAATGGAAGGTAAG
>CAZNRJ010000211.1:0-6825 GCA_964574945.1 uncultured Ohtaekwangia sp.
AAGTTTCTACCGCAATGGCACGGGGCGCCTTTGAATACCAGGGACAAAAATGTTCGGCTGCATCGCGATGCTACATTCCTTCCAACCTGTGGGACGATGTGAAAAAATATCTCCTCGAAGATTTGAAAAGCTTTAAGATGGGCCCGACCGAAGATTTAGGAAACTTTATCAACGCAGTAATTGATGAAAAAGCGTTCGATTCTATTGCCGGATATATTGAAAAGGCAAAGCAAAATCCAATGAATGAGATTATTGCCGGGGGCAAGTATGATAAATCGAAAGGGTATTTTGTTGAGCCTACCGTTATTGTTACCAAAGACGCCTCGTCACTGACCATGTGTGAAGAAATTTTTGGCCCCGTGCTTACCGTGTATGTGTATCCCTCCGAAAACTTTGAACAAACACTGGAATTGGTTGACAGCACTTCACCGTATGCCCTTACGGGATCCATTCTTGCGAAAGACCGGTATGCAGTTGAGCTGGCAACAAAAAAATTAGTAAATGCTGCCGGTAACTTTTATATCAACGATAAACCAACCGGAGCTGTAGTGGGTCAACAACCTTTTGGTGGCGCGCGCGGATCAGGTACAAACGATAAGGCCGGAGCTAAAGTAAACTTAATGCGCTGGGTTTCTATGCGGACAATTAAAGAAACGTTTGTTACGCCTACAGATTACAGATATCCTTTTTTGGAGAAGGAGTAAAAACTAATGATCAATAATTCTCAGCAAGAATAAAGATTAAGCCATCACATGAGATTTTTTGATTTGCTATTTGTTGGGTTAATGCAAATTGCTGACAGAACGCACTATAAAGGAATCCCTGAGTTCATTTCAGCTTGGGGATTAGGGTTAATTCTGGAATTAAATTTCATTGTAATTATTGGAATATTCTCGTTAGGGCAAATTGTTTTAAAGGCTTACATTCTTATTCCCTTATATGTTGCCTTCTTTTTTCTGAGTTTGAAATATTATCAATTCAACAAATTGAAGTTAGACAAACTATATATTGATCTTAAAGAAAAATATAATCCAAACATGACTTCGGGTGAGTTACTTGCCATTATTGTGACTATTGAATCAGTAACTGCTCCATTAATATTAGGCCTAAGTCGAAATTAAGGCTTTGATGTTATCGCATTTTTACTTTGATTATCTGCCGGAGAATACTCTACGCTTCAATTTACAAAAATCTTGTTCTCACCCGATTTTAATTCAATTACTTTTCCATTCCATTCCAACCTGCCCGTGATTGAGGTCGGTAACATAACAGTGCCGGTTAACTCAGTTCCATTCTTTTTGAAATCAACGCTTAGGTTGCCAGCCCAGTGCGGGATGTTTCCTTTTACACTTTCAAGTTTTTGCAGTTGAGGGCGTATTAATACTTTTTTAAATCCCGGAGTTTGTGGTTGGATTCCCGCAAAGGTGGCCAGCATTTCAAAATCAGGGCTTGCGCTCCACGCATGGCATTCGCTGCGGTCCACTCCTTCCGGGAAGGTGGAGAGCCCCAGTGCCAGCAAGTCTTTCCATTTATTAAGCAACGTCATGTATAAATCGCCTGACTGAGCCAGGTTCATCGCACGGCCCAAATAAAAATCGAAATAAAGGGTTGTGGGCGTTAAGTTTTTTGTTTCCACGATTCGCTTTACAAAATCATGTTGCTCTTCTTTGGGAACCATGCCACACAAAATCGCCATGATATTACTGTGCATACTAAAATGTTTTTTATCCGGTGTGTCGGCATACAACTGGCGATTGGCATCCCAGCATTGTTTCTTCACTCCTGCTTTCAATTGCTGGCTTCGCAACGAATATTTCTTCGCCAGCTCAGGCTGATTATAGTAGCCATACATTTCGGCCGCAAGGCTGAGTGTGTACGCATAGAAAAGTGAATTGGTAGTCAACCGTTTGAAAAAACTTTCTTCCACAATTTTATGCGTGGGAAATGAGTGATCGAAGAAATCCCAATACGGTTGTTCGCTCATCATGTTATCGGGAGTCATGTATTGTTCAAAATGATCGAGCACGCGTTGCATCCCGGGCAAAAATGATTTTACAAATTCAGGATCATTCCGACACATAAAATAATCATGCACCATGGTTACCCACACCAGCGAATAATTTGGGATGTATTGGGGTAACGATGACGGATACCGGCTGTAAGTAAGTCCATCATACGTAAGTGATCCATGAAATTGTTCCAGCGCATTTTTTGCCAACCGGTCATCGCCCGATACATAATAAGATACTAACGCCTGGATGCGCGTGTCACCTACATACTGTAACCGTTCCCAATACGGACAATCCATGTATGTTTCGTACGCGCAAAGCCGGGCTGTATGCCAACCGATGTCAAATATTTTTGTAAGGCTTTTATCATTGGAAGAAAACGAAGCTTTCTTCTCAAAGGGATAAGCCGTAAACCAACTTCCAAATTTTTCAATGGTAAGTGGATCGCTTCCTGTTGTGATGTCCACTTGTACATATCGAAAGTTGCGATAGGTAAGTGTGGTGAAGTTCCTGTTCTTGTTTCCATCCGGTAAAAAAAGATCATATACACCATGAATCGATTTACCCTCTATCGAATCGCGATTTCCTTTTTTCTTAATGTCCTCATAAACAGCTTCAGCGTATGTCACTTTGATTTGACTTTGCTTACCACCTGAAACAATCAGCTCAGGAAATGCAGAAGTAAGGATTTGCTGATCAATCAAAATTGAAGAAGTAGTATTAGCCGGAATTGCCATCGGAAAAGTTGTTGGTTGCCTGGTTAACCCTGAACCTCTTCTGATTAACCCATTTTTTTGATACGTGCGTTCCATTAATGGAATTGATCTTGGTACAAGCTCCCAGGTGGCATCCCCATAACCTACCACTCCAAACGGAGCACCTGTTTCAGAGGAGCTTACTGCTTTCCAGTTTGTATCAGCATAATCAAGTGTCTCCCAGCCCCACGGAAATTTTGAAGCATCTACTTTCTCTAATGGCCCCGCTGCATAGTATTGATAAAAAAGATTCGGATCGCCTGGTCTAAAAATCAAAGGCGAAATAGATTCGTCAGCTAAATACTTCCAGCTCTTATCTGTATTAACAACGGAAGAAAGGGAATCATCGCCTTGCATAATGAGAGCCGCTCGTTTACCCATCAGGTAAACAGGAGCCGCCTCCGCAAAATTTACGACCTGCACTGCAAGCACATTTTTTCCTTCTTTCAGTAAAGGCGCAATATCCAGCGACTCAAACCTCCAATGTCGCGCATCACTGATTTGCGGACCATCCGTAACATATATTCCATTTACAAAAAAACGATAGCGGTTATCGGCCGAGAGATGAACGACAAACTGGTGAGGTTTAGCGTTAAGATCAAACGATTTCCTGAAATGATAAACACCGTATTGATGCGCGCCTTCCGTTGGCCCAACCCAATGCGCTTGCCAGCGATCATGAACAATATGTGACGATGGCGTAACCAGGTGTTGACCAAAGCCAACAAGCGGTAAACAAAGCAGCAGAAGTATTCTTATCATGATAGAAAGATAATAAAAAGGCTCTTTAATTGACAAGGCGTCAGACCAATCAAAGTTCAATACGCCTGATTATTGAGTTAAAGGTTACTAATTGACAATTGACAAACTACAATTGACAACATTCTCCAGAATCGATTCAAAATCATTGTCAATTTTCACCTTGTCAACTGTCAATTTATGCTATTGTCCACAAGTCGTTCCTTATACCATTTAATGTTGCGGGAAAAGTACATCAGCAATCCTACTATCAGGAACAATCCGATACTGCCAATCAGCAATGAGAAATCCTGCGCCTGGATAATCACAAAGATGAACGCGTAGAAACAGGTCATCAAAAAAGTGAACAAAAAGATAATGGGTTTCTTTTTCAGGAAACTTGCTGCATACACGCTCACCAGCAAGATGGTGGCCACCGATGAAATTGCATACGCCACATTATAACCTACTTGTTCGGAAAGAGACAACAGCAACGTGTAGTAGATGATCAACGCTACCCCAACAAGAATATACTGAAAGGGATGAATGCGGATTTTGGTCGTAATCTCAACTAAAAATAAAGCCGTGAACGCCAGGATAATGATAAGCACGCCATACTTTGCCGTGCGCGTACTTTTTTGATATTGATCGGCAGGAATTAAAAGACGTAAACCAAATTCTGATCCACTCAAAGATTGTTCTTCGTCAACCCACTTTTGTGAAAACGGGCGATTAAAAGAAAGTACTTTCCATGTTGCTGAAAAGTCTTCTTCATTAACGGTGCGATCCGAAGGTAAAAGTTTTCCTTCAAAACTGGGTGAAGGCCAAGCCCCTGTGGATGATACTTCCGTGGATTTTCCGGTGGGTACAAAATAAAGACTTTCACTTCCTTTCAAGCTTAATTGAATGGAATAATCCGCAACAATATCGGCTCTTGATGTCCAGCCTAATGGAGTTACAATACCACTCACCAGGCTTGTGCGGGGACGAGCGGCAATTCCACCATCATACTCAGCTTGTACATAAGGTTGTTGATGGATGTTTAACCCTATATCGCTTGCCGGTTCAGATAACAATTTCCTGCTTCCATTTTGGATTACAGGATTTTCACTAATGCCTCGCAGGTCGGTGATCCCATTTATCAACACAGCTTCTTTCCAATGCACTTGTTCATCGGGAATATTCCAGGTTGAAAAATCGGGTGTGCTAAAAGAAGCATCCATAGCAATATCACTTTCATATACCGCTACATCAAAAATGCCACGGTGCAATACTTCGGGTTTCACGTTACTTCTTACAGTATAGGTCTCCGGTAAAAAATAAGCCTTGCGAACAGTCTCCTTCAATTCTTCAATTTGTTTTCCATCATTCCACCGTTTTATCTTTTCTATTTTGGTGAATGGAACCATCAGCACAGGGCCTGATAACGTTTGGTCACCCGACCACTTTTCGGAAACTTCGCGGATCACTTCCTGTGCGCGTCCCTGACGTTCGCGAATCAAGCTTTCAATCCAAGAGGCCGGGATCAGTAAAATGAGAATTAAGAAACCAATTGAAAATAATTTCACCATAATGGATTCGGTTATCCATTGGTTGAATCGTTCGAAGAGGCCGTGAGTTGTTTCCATGCGTGTTTGATTTAGTTTTATTAAAAGTACTTTGTTTTTAAAAGTTAATGAATAAATTTTTTTACTTCCGCTGTTGCTTGATTAATTCTTCCAGGGCATCAAGGTGTTTCTTAAATGCTGTTCGCCCCCGCTCCGTTACTTTATAGCGCGTGTTGGGCTTTCGTTCAATAAACGATTTGCTGATAGAGATATACTTTTCGCGCTCCAGCGCTTTCAGGTGTGTAGCCAGGTTACCATCCGTTACATCGAGCAGTTCTTTCAATGCATTGAAGTCAAACGAATCGTTTGCCACCAGCACCGAAATAATCTGAAGGCGCACCCGGTGCTCCATTACCTTATCCAAATTTTCAAATGGATTTTTCATCGATCGTACTTCTTAAACATCAGCGTTCCATAAATAATGTGAAGTACGCCAAAACCAATCGCCCAAAAAACCAATCCATACCCGGGTAATGCTGCTGAGATAAGTCCAAGTATAATTTCTAAATATCCAAGATATCGAAATTCATCAAACAAATTTGGGCTGGCATTTATTAAAGCCAATCCGTAAAAAATTAAGCAAGCCGGAGCGGCTACACCATAATGTCCATAATATAAAAGAAAGAGAATGAAGATGCCGCCTGTAGCTAAAGGTACTATCAAATTGATCAACAGTTTTTTACTGGCTGAATCCCAGATCTTAGCTCCCAATTTTGTGGCTTTGTTCGCGGCTAAAAAATAACCTGTGCCTAACGAAGCAATCAACACAATAAGAGCAATCGCAAGCAATTTCAGGATTATGGAATCATCCTGGATAGACTCTTGCCTGTAATCGATGGGCGACAATGGAAATTGGACCATCATGTAGGCAACTGCCGCTCCTATCAAGGCATAACATCCGGCTAAAATTCCTGAAAGTCCGCTGAGGGATACGAACTTCACTGACCGCTCCATCAACTGACGAATCGATTCAATGTCTTTTTGATAATCTGAATTTTGGTTCATAGTAAAAGTACTTTGGAATTCAAAGTTACTGAACGAAACGATATGAGCAAGGGTTTTGCTGCTGCGGCAGATTATTTTTAGTGTGATTTGGATATTTCGGGCTCAAAGCCTTAATATTGCACTCCCAATTCAGTTTGGAATCAGCATTCTCCCTTAGCTCAGCTGGTTAGAGCATCTGACTGTTAATCAGAGGGTCCTTGGTTCAAGTCCAAGAGGGAGAGCTTGGTAATCAAAGAGTTACAATCGTAACTCTTTTTTATTTACACTACCTTAAAACATTTTAAAGCAAAAGGTGAATTCATTTAAGCAATAGGATCCTCATTAAAACAATTTCATCAAAAGACCAATTGTTGATATGAGTTGTTTGTAAAGAATTAAGTTGACTAGTGAGGAACATCCACGAAGGCTATAGAGCTATTTCAAAGTATCGAAATTAATTACTTGACCAATCTTATTTTGCAAAAGCGCGTTTGGATCTACTACCGGCAAGATAAAATCTTTCATGATTGTTCCTTGAAATCTAGACATCAATATCCCCCTCGAAGTAGAATAAGTAATGGAAGCAATTGCGTTTGCCAAAAATGGATTCCAATCTATTAAACCACCTTCTACTAATTGTGTATGCTCTTTTATATTTTCTACATGAAATATAAAGACGAAGTGATAACTACATGTTGCTTCTTGAACTGTCTCTAAACTTATTGTAGAAAC
>CAZNRJ010000212.1:0-6817 GCA_964574945.1 uncultured Ohtaekwangia sp.
ATAAGTCCTCATGATGAGAGTTATAAGTCAATAGTAATAAATTAAGCTCAATTGGATCTACGTTAGTGATGCCGAGGCAATACGCCACGGTGCTGTTAGCGCCACTCCCACGGCCTACAAAATCGTAATTGTTTTTTCGGGCGAATCGAATTAAGTCATAAGCAATCAAATAATAGGCGGTAAATCCTTTTTGGGCGATTATGCGAAGTTCTTTTTCAATGTGTGATTGCCAAATCTTTTTATCGTCACCATAACGTTTTGTGTATCCGCTGGCCGTAATGGTTCGCAAGTACTTCATGTCTTCTGCAGGACCGGAGGTAAAGAACTTTTTATTTTTGTCTTCGCCCGGTTTGCACTCGGTAAAACATTGATTCAATAATGATTCTGCATTGCGGATCAGTTCAGGATATTTTGAAAATACTTTTTCCAGGTCACGCGGAGGCAACATAAACTCTTCTTTACGTGCCTGATACTGTTCAGGAAGTTTGCTTAGCAGCGTGTTGTGGGCAATGCATCGGAGAAGACGGTGCGTGTTATGATCCCGATAAATGAATTTACCATTTTTATTTTTTTCAGGGGGCAGAAAGGTAACAGGATGAAGCGCCACGAATTTATATTCGTATTCTTCACGCAGGGGATAAACAGCAAATGATGCCAAATCAGGTTTGCTTACACCAATGTATTCGTATGTTTTTAATTTACCGGGTTCTATTTTACCAAAAGGATAAATGATAAACACCTGGTCAAATTCTGGTGCCCGTTCGGGGAATTTTTTTCCTTCCTTATTGTGCCGCGATAAAAAATGGTTGACAGCTTCAAACCCGCGATTATTCCTGGCGATAATGATATACAAGAATTCATCGTCATTCCTAAACTCGATACCGACTGAAATATCAAGTTGGTAAGGAGTTTTTCCATATTTGGTTAATCCATCCTTACCCGGCTTATTTTCATCGCAGATGCGCAGCATCTCCAGGTAAGAAGAGACGTTATTGATTTCAGTAAGCACGAGTTTATGAACACCACAACGTTTAGCTTCTTCAAAAAGCGTTTTGATAGGCAGTGTGCCGTATTTGAAACTGAAGCCGGTGTGACAATTGAGATACATAAGTTGATGTGCCGATGATCAATTTTGAAATGGATTAATGGCTACAAATCAAGGTGTCAGCCTCATAGGGTTGATCTGATTTATCCAATGGCAATTCCAAATATCTGTTCCAGCGATTGGGTTCTTTTTTTAAAACTGTTACGGTGGTACATCGGAAGTAATTACTGTACGAAATGTTTTGCAAATGTTCCCATGCCTTGGCGAAATCATCAGATCCGAGATTTCTGGCGATTGTGATGTGAGGAGTTATGCGTTCTCCACCTAAAACGCTGGCTAATTCTGAGATAGGGGTTTTGTATTCTATTTGAAGATAGATCGTTTTATTAACTCCATGTTTAAATATGCCTAAACCATTTACGTGTATCTCGAACGGCAGTAAAGCGGAAATAAGCCAGTCGGCATCATATAAAAAACTTTCTGTTTTAAAGTCGGTGTATTTGAATAGCGAGATGTGTGCCGGAGAAAATTCATCTTGAAATCCATGTCCAAGGACATCGCGCACTTGCTTTTTTAAATTGGAAACAAAAACCTGAACAGGTTGTGAAGGAGTTATGGTGAAGAAAAACCTGTTAATGCAAAATTTTTCCATGGTAGAGATATTCATAAATAATTAATTCATCAAATTCTTTGTCACTTTGCCTAAACACTCCTCGGTCTGTGTCCTCACAGACCGAATTGTGACTTAAAATCGTTCCCTATAGTCAGTAAGAATCTTAAACTCATCGTATCCAGTTTCATAAAATTTTGCTGAGGACCAAGCATATTCTTCCGGTTTATTTACCAGGCTCCAATGCTCTTGTAGAGGATTGAGATGTATGTATTCCAGTTTTTTTTCTGCTTTAGATTTTGAATTTAACTGTATGGCCAGTGGATCACGTTGCCAGAACCGATGTTTTCTATCAATGTCTGTTTCTTTAAACTTGCTTAGATTTTGATTATTTGTTGATCTGATTTTTTCTAGGAATTGATGACTCGTAAATTTATTGAAACTTGCGTGTGGCATTTCCTTTCCATTTTTATCAATCATTTCCCACACCACGTGAATGTGATTAGGCATAATCACAAATCCATAGATTTGAATTTTATTACGAGTTATCAGATTACGCCAACAGTCTATAATAATGTTTTTATAGGTATCTTCTTCTAAGAGTCGACTCCATTCTTTAATGGTGTCTGTCCAGAAATACACCTCATTCATGAGTAATCTTGAGTTTCGGAGTCCGTATTTCATCTCATTTTGAGCCATCATATTCTTTTTCACTATCTGCATACATTATTTATATTTCGGTCTGTGGGGACACAGACCGAGGTTAATTCATCAAATTTTTTGTCACCTTACCTTTAAACATATTCATTTCCATGCGCATGCGTTTGTTTACATCGAGCGTGGTGGCACGGATCAGTTTTTCTACGCCATGCTTGTGTTTAATAAAATCCATTGCTTCGTAGAGATTAATATCTTCTACAGTATCATCAAACAAACTGATTTGATGATTGCCATGCACGAGGTTGCTCAAACGCACACCTACCAGGCGGATTAACATTCTCCGGTTATAGAGTTTATCAAACAGCTCTTGTACCACCTGAAGGATTGTATAATCGGAAGAAGTATAGGGAACATGAACCTGCTTACTCTCCGTATCGAAATTTGAATACCGGATTTTTACAGCGATGCATGAAGTAAGTTTTTTTTGCTCGCGCAGTTGAAACGCGACCTTCTCTACCATGGCAATCAAAATGGACTTCAATCGCTTTACATCAATCGTATCCTGCTCGAACGTAGATTCGGTAGAAATTGATTTTTGTTCACTGTATGACACTACGGGCGAATCATCAATGCCATGCGCTTTATTCCACAGGCTGATACCGTTTTTACCAAAAGCGCTAATCAAAAATTGTTGGGGCATTTCCCGTAAGGTAGCTACGGTGCGCACACCCATATCATATAGAAAGGAGGCGGTTTGCTTACCAACCATTGGAATCTTATCAATAGCGAGCGGACCAAGAAAACTCTTTTCTTCACCGGCAGGAATTTGTTTTTGTGCGTTCGGTTTAAATTCTCCCGTTGCAACTTTCGAAACGAGTTTGTTTACAGAAAGGGCCATGGAAATAGGCAGCCTGCTTTCCCTCTCTATTTTTTTCTGTAGCTCGATGGCCCATTTGTAGCTACCAAAAAAACGATCCATGCCTGTGGCATCGATATAAAACTCATCGATGGAAGCTTTTTCAAAAGCCGGTGCCCTGTCGGCAATGATTTCTGTAACGAGGTGTGAAAATTGACTGTAGGCTTCCATGTCGCCCGAGATCACTTTGGCATCGGGGCAGAGCTGCATAGCCAGATACATGGGCATGGCCGAATGGACTCCGAATTTGCGGGCTTCGTAACTACAGGCTGCTACCACTCCGCGCCTGCTGCTGCCTCCTATTATTAAAGGAATACCGATGAGTTCCTTGCTTTTTGCACGTTCTACCGACACAAAAAACGCATCCAAATCCATGTGTATAATGCTCCTGTTAATCACAAAAGCAATAATACTAAATTATTTAGTACTATGATTAATTACTATTAAATTTAGTAAAATATAAAAGAATAGGCGCTTGGACGTACCATCTGTAATGATTATTTATCTATTAGTAATACTATTTGATTAAATATTTATCTATTAGTAATACTATTTGATTATTTTTGAATCAGATAAACAGATAATTATGCTACTGAGGGATATGTTTCCTGTATTAGAATTGCATCTGGCTCAAAAACAGGTTACTGTAATAACCGGAATGCGCAGGGTGGGTAAGAGTACGGCTCTTCAGTATTTGTTAGGGCAGATAAAACATACTAATAAACGATATCTGGATTGCGAACGAATTGAAATCCGTACTCTGCTTAACCGACCTGATTATGAGAGCATAGTAAATGAGCTTCAATTGGGAGGGCTGGATTTTTCGCAACCATGTGTAATTGCGTTAGACGAAATTCAGATGGTGGAAAACTTACCCAGCTTGGTTAAGTATTTATATGATACATATGCAATCAAGTTTATTGTAACAGGATCCAGTTCCTACTACATGAAAAATCGTTTCTCTGAAAGCCTGGCTGGCCGCAAGAGAATCTTTGAAATGTTTCCACTTAGCTTCAAAGAATTTCTAAGGTTTAAAAAATTAAAGGTAAAACAAATTGAAAAATATGGCTGGCAACCTTTTCAATTGGCGTGGTATAACCGATGCAGAGATTTGTATAACGAATATTTACGTTTTGGGGGTTTCCCCGAAGTAGTGATGGCCAGTAATACTTCAGACAAAGAAGAACTCTTAAAAGATATTATCAATTCTTATATAGAACTGGATATAAAATTATTGGCCGATTATTCGGCCAGTGAAGAACTATACAAGCTTGTGAAGTTACTGGCTGCACGCACTGGCAATAAAATTGATTACACGAAACTTGCCAGTGTAGCCGGAATAAACAGGCAAAAAATTGCGAGCTATATTCAATTGCTGGAGCACACCTATTTGGTCTATCTCGTTAGGCCGCACACAACTAATATCGATAAAGAAATTTCGCAGCAACCCAAAGTCTATTTTGCGGATAACGGATTACTTCAAGCATTGGCTGGCTTGCAAATTTCCAATGGCCAGTTTTTTGAAAATGCTATTGCGGCTCAACTTAAACCACTGGGTTCTTTAAATTATTATCAAAAAAAGACAGGGCAGGAGATTGATTTCATTTTTAATTCGGATACTGCTATTGAAGTAAAAGAAACTCCAATCGATAAAGATCTTTCCACATTACAGCAACGCGCGAAAGCCATTGGCTTAGAGAGAATATTTTTATTTGGACACTACCCTCCGAATGATGGATTTGAAAATTTTATTTGGGGTGGGTCAATTTTTTAGTTGATAATGAATTTATATCAAATCCAACCGAGCCACATTCTCCACATGAGTAGTTTGCGGGAACATATCAACCGCCTGCACGGCTGTGATGTGATATTTTTCAGCGAGTATTTTTAAATCGCGCGCCTGGGTGGCGGCATTGCAGCTCACATACACAATTCGTTTGGGCGCAACTTTTAACAACATGTTGGTTACATCTTCGTGCATACCGGCCCGGGGAGGATCAGTTATTATCGTGTCAGGTTTTCCATGCCGCGAAAGAAAATCATCGGTTAATAAATCTTTCATGTCGCCTGCGTAAAACTCCGTGTTGGTAATGTTGTTGAGTTTGGAATTTACTTTGGCATCTTCAATCGCGGCAGCTACATATTCTAACCCAATTACTTTTTTTGCCTGACCGGCTACAAAATTGGCAATGGTGCCTGTGCCTGTATAAAGATCATACACATGTTCATCACCTGTTAACGCGGCCATTTGCCACGCGACTTTATAGAGTTCATATGCCTGGTCGGAATTAGTTTGATAAAATGATTTGGGGCCAACCCGAAATTGAAGCATCCCTGCCTCTGCTGAAGCTCCGGCAGACAGGCCGCTTCCACCAGGCTTTTGCATTTGTTCGGTGATGTATGGATTGCCTTTCCAGCATACCACGTCCAGGTCGGCAAAGGTGTCGTTCTTTTTATTGTTGATGATGTAGTTGGCCGAAGTGATTTGTGGAAATGCATCTGTTAATGTTTTCAACATCTTTTCAATCCAATTCTTTTCATCACTTGTCACTTGCAAAATGATCATCACCTCGCCAATATTAGACGAGCGAATAGTGAGTGTGCGTAGAAATCCCGTTTGCCTGCGCAAATCAAAAAAAGGAATTTTATTTTCTACTGCCGTTTTTTTCGCCAGCAGGCGAATGGCATTGGATGGTTCGGGTTGTAAGTAACAATTAGCTACATCAAACACACGATCAAACATTTTAGGAATATGATATCCGAGAGCCACCTCACCCCCTGCCCCCTCTCCAGAGGAGAGGGGTGGGGTCAGATTTTTTTTTATCTCTAGTTCTTCTTTGGTGAGCCAGCGATTGGATGTAAAGGTGTAGTCGAGCTTGTTGCGATAATAATTTATTTTTTTGGATGCGATAATGGGAGTAATGGCAGGCAATTGTAAACCACCCAGCCGCTCAAGATTATCGATGACCTGTTGTTGCTTATACTTCAATTGAGTTTCGTAGTTAATGTGTTGCCATGAGCAACCACCGCACGTGCCGAAGTGCTCACAAAAAGGTTCGGTGCGGAGCGGAGAACGTTTTTGAATAGAAGTGACTTTACCTTCTAAAAAATTGCTTTTGATTTTTGTCAGTTGCACCTGCACCGTATCACCGGGTGCACCGCCTTGAAGAAACAACACCAGTCCATCTACCTTAGCAATACACTTGCCTTCAGCAGCCATCGTTTCGATTTCGATGTTATCCAATAAGTCTCCTTTTTTCATTTAAAAAACGTAAATCTCAGGTGGCGAAATTACTGAAATATGGGAGGTTTTAAGCAGTGATTTGAATTGGCTATCTTTCGTGATTGGTTGCCTGTGATGAAACGATTTCTTTTAACGCTGTTGTTGCTTGTTTCTTTTCCGCTCGCTGCTTCACACATTGTGGGGGGCGAGTTTGAGTTGATCCATCTTTCGGGGAATACCTACCGCCTTAACCTCATTATTTATTTTGATAAAATCAATGGCGCTGTTGGGGCAAAAGATCCCAATGTTACGGTAACCATCTATCGGAAAAGGGATAAGGCGTTCATGGGCTCGGTGTTTATG
>CAZNRJ010000213.1:0-6816 GCA_964574945.1 uncultured Ohtaekwangia sp.
ATCCATTTTATATTTCGAAGGGGTAACCACGCTTGCTTTAGTGATTGGATTAATCGCCATTAACCTTACGCAGGCCGGGGCCGGCATTGAGTTGCCAGCAGGATTTAACCAGGAATTACCTGAAGCCAAAGTACAAGACTGGTCGGATGTTATACTTCATATTTTTCCGGAGAATTTTGTGAAGTCTGTTTACGGAGGGGATGTACTTCCCATCGTTGTCTTTAGTGTAATTTTTGGTATTGCCCTGGCCATGTTACCCGAAGAAAAGAAAAGACCCCTTCTTAACTTCTCTGAAAGTTTAGCGGAAACCATGTTTAAGTTCACAAACATCATTATGCACTTTGCACCTTTTGGTGTGGGCGCTGCAATTGCTGTTACGGTAGGTCATTTAGGAATTGATATTCTTACTTCGCTGATGAAATTGCTATTTACATTATATGGTTCACTGATTGTATTTGTTGGCGGGGTACTGTTGCCGATTGCCTTGATTCTTAAAATACCTGTGAAGAAATTTATACGTGCAGTTTCAGAACCGGTATCAATTGCGTTTGCAACTACCAGTTCCGAGTCCGCCTTGCCTAAAGCAATGGAGAATATGGAAAAATTAGGGGTGCCCCGCAAAATTGTTTCGTTTGTGCTCCCAACAGGTTATACTTTTAATTTGGATGGAACCACGCTCTATCTTTCTTTGGCGTCTGTGTTTGTTGCCCAGGCTGCTGGCATTCCCCTTACTATTGGCGAGCAGGCTTTAATGGGAATTACGCTTATGCTCACCAGTAAGGGAGTGGCAGGTGTGCCACGCGCATCACTTGTTATTTTATTAGGTACGGCAGCATCGTTTGGATTGCCCTTATGGCCCATCATGGCTATTCTGGGTATAGATGAGTTGATGGATATGGCGCGAACATCCGTTAATGTAGCGGGCAATTGCTTAGCTACCGTGGTGATTGCCAAGTGGGAGGGTGAGTATAAAGAACCTGAAGGGGATGTGGTGTTTGATTGATTATATTTTACCTCTTTCCTCTAAGTCTCGCTGCTACCTCAAGTCTGTGGTACGATTACCAGCAGGTTTTTACCTGTCAAAGTAGTCATCAATCAGCTTCCCTGCATGTTTGTTTAAAAATTTATTAACGGCTTTGCTTTCGTGCTTTTCCAATGCTTCATACCTGTCTTTATAGCCTTTTAAAAAATCAGTTAAAGCATCTTTGTTGTATAAGCCTAAAACCTTACCAAAGTCTTTTTGTAGATTTATCTCGCCTATTTTGCTGATAAGATTCGTTAGCCTGTTTTGTGTGATAAGCTTGTAAATTTCCTCACACAAGAAATCCGCCTCTTCGCTTAGTTCTCCCCCTTCGTGCAGAAGCTTGCTCAATAATGCTCTGTCAATAGAATTGTTGTTCTCAGCCCATTTTTCATTTTTGCTTTTAATTAAAACCCTTGAACCTGTGCGCAGGTATAAGGGTTGTATCGGCCTGATGACAATACCTTCACAAATATTTCCATCCAGTTCAGGAAGCCCGAGGTATTTTGGAACAGTTGTCTTAAATGCGTTTGGGTAAGACAGGCAGTCTTTTAAAATCCCTTTGAACAAAGTCCGGGCATAGATAAAGCCGAACGTTTCAAAAAGCTCATTGACTTTTTCCACGTCTAAGTATTTTTCGTTGTCAAGCAGAATGTCAAAAGCAAAATAATCGTTTGCCGGACTGTAATAAATCCCGCGCTGGACAAGCTTTGCGGTGTCGTCTTTAGGAACATCCGGGTGCGGATAACCGCCACCGAAAAGTTCGCCATAAACGATTACGGTTTTGCAGCCTAACTGCTTTGCAGCCTCGTTATGCAACGCGAAAATCCTGTCACGGTATTTGTTTTGAACGAGCCGGGCATTATAGAACTCAGCGTCTTCCGGGATTAGCTCTGTCCGGCTGGCCGGTAAAATGTTTTGTCCGTCTGTGATGAAGCTCAGGTTTGCCCCGTGAACTTTTTCCTGCACCACGTATTCAAAATCGCCAAATCCCTGCTCAAGTACCGAACGAATAAAGTCGTCCTGGTATGAATTTTCAATTGAGTTGTATTTTTTAAATTCCATTTGTCGATGATCGTGTAAAACCGGGTTAAAGATTTCGTCTATATATTTATAGTGCCGATTTGGATTTGTGGCCCGGCTTGACCGGGATTCCTTTTTCTGAATCGCATTTTTATTTCTACCCTCATCTAAGTCGTGCCACCACTCAAAGTGGTGGCACGACTACCGGCAATTTGTTCCGTAATTATTTTTTTGGTTCAAATACCTCAATGGATACTTCAATATCTTTTAAAGATTCAGTTATATGTTTTTCATAGTGAAGAGCGTCATTCACAAAAAATGAAATCCCTTTGTTAGTTTCCAAAGTCGGGCTGTCTGCATTCAGACTGATCGATGCCCAAAAATAAACGCCATGTCCAATCGTGTAGATAGTTTCGTCAGTTCGTTTTTCTTCAGCTTCAATTTCAAGAAGGTCGTTTTCCAAATAAACATTCCAGGTTCTTAAATAAACTCCAGGTTCCTTGTCTTTACCCTGTTGTTTGTCGTAGTCAAATATGTCTAAACCTATATTCCACTCCTTAAATGTGGAAGGATCGTTTATATTCTCTATCAGAGAAATGATCTCATTTGCAGCTTCTCTGTCCATAGCAGAAGCTTGTTCTAAATTTGCAACGAACCTTACAAACTCCTTTAAGAGTTGTAGTTCTTCATACGACTTTGCATCTATTATCTTATACTCTTTCATAAATCTTCTGTTAAAGACATGATGTTTCAATTTTGCTAAACAACGCATCAATTTCTTTCTGCACCTCTATGGTACGCGTAATGGCCGTAGCCATTTTGCAATAATGCCCGGGGTCGTACATTAATCTTCCCCTCCGGTCTTTCAGGTATTTGTCCATTACCCGGTAGCCGCCAATATGGTAGTTCCATACTTCGGGAGAAATGCCTTCAAAGTAGTTGACCTCACCCCCCGGCCCCCTCTCCCCCGGAGAGGGGGAGACGTTAATGAACAAGATTTGTTTTTCAGGATCGTATTTTAGCTTACCAATCCTGTCATCGCCTTTGCCCTTGTATTTGGCCACCGGTTTGTTAAGCGATTTGTGTTTTAATAAATGCAGTTCGGTAAGTTCTTCACCGAGGGTTGCCAGCTTTATAAAGAGCTTGTAATCGGCAGTGAAGGGAATGCGCGGGAAATCTATGCGCAGGAACTCGGCATATTTTTCACGATAGACATTGCTGTACAAAATGGCGTAGCAATAATACAGGATATGCTCCGGTGTAAAAACCTCACCCCTGCCCCTCTCCGCAGGAGAGGGGTTCAGTTTTATTTTATAGGCTTTCTCTAATTTTTCAATAATCTCTTTGCTGAGGTTGGGCTTTTTTCCATTGCTTCCATATCCTGCCTCCGGCTCAAACAGCATCATACTGTGGCCGCTTTTGCGTTTAGACTCAGTGTGTTTGTAAAGGTAAAGAGGAGCTTGTTGAATTATTCCTTTGCTGCTAAAAAAAGCCCGGTTATCAACAATATATTCTGAAACGAGTGCATGAGAATAACTTTCATCTCCAGAGTATTGTCTTATAAAGCACAAACTTAAGTTGTCCTTTAACATATGCTGCATTACCTCACCTCGTGGCATACAATGAAACCCTTTTGAATTTCCTGTATAATAAGTAAACCTTGTATCAAATGGCCGATAAAGAATAGGTTGTATATTTTCGGGTCTTAACTCTGACGATTTTAAATCTTCCTGGGCAAGTTTTACTTGCCAATCTCTTGCATCTGGACCAAGTTCATACGCCTGCCTGGCTAATTCAGAATCCATTTTTGAAAAACTCCTAACGGTATCAAGAACTTCTTTGGCAGACCATTTTATGGTGAGATTGTCCCTCGCGGTAACAATCCCCACACTATTTACCGGGAAGATTTCCTGCATGGATGTCCAGTTCAAAAATTCTTTAATGCCCTTAGTATTATCCTTCTTTAAAAAGTAGAAAGGTTTTTCGGGTTTTGCTGTTTCGTAAGTCTTTTTAGAGAATTTGGTTTTCTCCAGCCAATCGTACTTTTCTTCGCGCAAGCCGTACAGGTCGTCAACAAGCAGCTTGCAGCCTTTCTTGTTTTTCTCTTTCACGAACAGAGCAATGGAAACACCCTGCCGTATATCAAACACATTTTCATCTTTCCCGCCTTCGGGGGTGGTCTCTTTTCTCAAACTGTTGCCGTGCAGGTCAATGATATAAATTTCATTGAAGGTATTCATCAGGCTTTGCCTCATGCCGCGAAAAGTAGGGTTGTCCAAATAGCTGTGGTTGGTGATCATCCCCACAATGCCCTGCCCGGCCTTGTGGATTTTCCACTGTGCAAAGCGTAAAAATTTCACATAATCATCCTGCAGCCACTTCGGGTTTTTCTCGCCTAACGGTTTTCCATCCACTTCATAATAGCTTTGTGCGCCATCAATAGTTTCTTTTAACAATTTTTCTGTCCAGTCGTTTTTCGTTGCGGAATGCCCGCTGTAAGGCGGGTTTCCCAATATCACCAGAATAGGCTCATGTTTTTTTATCACACCGGCCTTATGGCTTTCCTCGCTTAAACTTTCCAGCCCGGGAATTTCGGTCTGGGCAAGGTCTTCCATGTCTAAGGTGTTGGTGAGGTACAGCTTAAAGCGGTCGGTTTCCTGCATAGCATAGCCAAGCTCTTCCATCAAAAAGCTCATCTTAATATGCCCGATGGCATAAGGGGCCATCATCAGCTCAAAGGCATAATAATTTTTCAGGATGTGGTTTTGAAAAAACTGGTTTACCCCGCCATCGCCATATTTATCGGTAAATTCTTTCACGGCCAGCTTGATGGCCTTGGCCGGGAAGGTGAGCGTACCGGCAGCGGGGTCGAGCAGGGTTACTTCTTTTCCGGCCAGTCCGTCCTGTATATCAAAATGGGTTTTGAGCAAATCGTGTATCGCACGCACAATGTATTTCACTACGGGTTCGGGCGTGTAATACACTCCTCGTTTTTCGCGTGTGGCGGGATCGTAAATGTTCAGGAAGGTTTCATAAAAATGAACAATGGGGTCTTCGCCCTTGCCTTTGCGGTAATATTCGTGCAGGATGTTGTTTACGTCAGCCGTGTGCAGCACTTCCGCGATGTCGTCAATGGTCACTTCCATTTGCTGCGGCAGCTTGCCTAATGAAATAAACTGGAACACATCGCGCAAAATACCAATGGTTGGCGGTATGAGATCGAACGCGAGCCTGCGGCTGAAATCGCCATTGGCGCGGGTTCGGGCTGCAAACAAACCGTAGGTGATGGTTTGCGAATAGATGTCGGCAAAGTCATCCTCTTTTAACCCGGCAATGAGGTATTTTTTGAAGGCGACATAAAAACCGTGTACAGGTGACCTCACCCCCGGCCCCTCTCCAACGGAGAGGGGAGCCTCTGCGGGGTTAAGTTCCCCTGTAATGATGTCGTCACGCAAAAAGCGTGTACGCTTGGCTAATTCAGCGGCAAGCGATTCGGCCGTAAAAACTTTGGGCAGCGTGAAGGCGAAGAATTTTTCCAGCAGCGCCTTGAACCTTTCTTCGTTTTCAACAGGCGGAAGTGTTTTCAGCTTCTTTGCAATGAAGTGCCTGCCGATAAATGTTTTATCAATAAGTTGGCCGTTTCGGTACAGCCGGAATTCGTAAAAATCGGTAAGGATGAGGTTGGGGAAAACACCGCGATAACGTTTAAGCTGTCCGGAGTTTTCAATGACGTCTAAATTCTCGCCCGGCTTTTTGGCCTCGATGTAGCCCACAATATGCTGCTTACCATCCCAGATACGGAAGTCGGGGTTACCGGCCTCGGTTTTTTTGGGAAGTGTGGTGATCTGAATGTTCTTCCTGCCAATGCTTTCGGCAAAAGTCTGGATAAATGCCGACAGGTGCGGGTAATAGCTTTCTTCGCGGGCATCGCCCTGCGCGGTGGTTTCGGCTATTTTTTTGAGGTAGTCCTGTATCATTCAACAAGTTTAAGCAGATATTATGACAAGCGCTGTCGTGCTTTACTTTTTCCGGCTGTGCAGCATTTTTAGTATCCGCTCAAAATATTTTTCAAAAGACTCACTGGGTTTCATGGCGTTCGCTTCAAGCATATTTCCGACACTGTTTATCAGGCTGGTTAAAACCGCAAAGTTTTTATCAAGCAGTGCCTCGTCCCTGGTTTCCCAGTACTGGCCTTCATCCATAAGATTAAATTCGCTGAAATGTTTTATGCTGAGGTAATCCAGCAGGTGAATGAGTATTTTGTGAATAACCGGCCCGGCATACTGGGTTTTTACGGATGCCCCGCCCGACAAAAGTTCTTTATCCTTTCTTTCACTTTTCACATAAATAGCCCATGATGGAAAACTCACGAGATTCCCGTTGGATAAGAAACAAAGACTAACGGTTTCACACCCGGGCGGAGTAAAACAGATACCGTAAATGTTGCGATCATAAAATTCCTTCCCGAAGGCATCCGCAGGAAATTCGGCTTCAAAGATTTTGCAAGGCCAATTGTGTATTTCGCAAATGTCTTTTACTTCTTCAGTTAACAATGGCAGTGAACCGCCTGACTGAAGTTTACCGTTGAAGTGAATGCTAAGGCCCACGTCTTTATAACCTGCTTGTTTTACTCCTTAAATAAAAATCGGCAAGCACTAATGCGGCCATCGCTTCTACAATGGGCACAGCTCTTGGTACAACACACGGATCATGTCTTCCTTTACCCGATACGGTTGCTTCATTGCCCTCTTTATCTACACTCTGCTGATCCT
>CAZNRJ010000214.1:0-6804 GCA_964574945.1 uncultured Ohtaekwangia sp.
CTACTACGCCTTTAGCGAGAATTTCATGTTGCCGCTTTCGCATGACGAAGTAGTTCATGGAAAAGGTTCGCTGATGGGACGCATGCCGGGCGATGAATGGAGACGCTTTGCAAACCTGCGCTTAATGTATGCATATATGTTTATGCATCCGGGCACAAAACTTTTGTTTATGGGTGCAGAGTTTGGCCAAACCAGCGAATGGAATCACGACCGCAGCCTTGATTGGTATTTGCTCGATCACGGAGGGCACAGGGGAGTGTTTACGTTGGTGAAAGAGCTCAATGCATTTTATAAATCGGAACCGGCTTGCTATCAATTTCCATTTGATGACAGGGGTTTTGAGTGGGTGGATTATTCCGATCGGGAGAACAGCGTAATTGTATTTATGCGCAAGGCAGTGAACAAGGAAGATGCCCTTATTGTTGTTTGCAATTTCACACCCGAGGCGCGGCAAATCTATCGCATTGGTGTTCCGTTTCGGGGCACCTATTCCGAAGTATTTAATTCGGATGATTTAAAATACGGTGGAAGCGGGGTTCTTAATCAGGGTTTGTTGTACACAACACCCGTAAAGTATCATAACAAAGATTATTCGGTTTCAATTACATTACCTCCATTGGGTATTTCTGTACTTAAACTTCATGAAGAACAAGCGCAATTTGAAATTGATTGAGGAAGATGCTCGATACTCGAGGCTGGATGTTCGAAGCTGATACTCGTTTACCGAATACTGATTACTGATTACTGAATACTGAATACTGAATACTGAATACCGATCACCACTACTCAATACTCACGACTAAACACTAAAGACTAAACATAGAATGCCCTCTAACAAATACGTCTGCATCCACGGTCATTTTTATCAACCCCCGCGCGAGAATGCCTGGCTGGAAGTAATTGAAGTTCAGGATTCGGCTCATCCCTATCACGATTGGAATGAACGCATTACTGCGGAATGTTATGAACCCAACGCAACCTCCCGTATTCTTGACGAATCGCGTATTATCAAGAACATTGTTAACAACTATGCGCGCATCAGTTTCAACTTTGGGCCCACGTTGCTTTCGTGGATGGAACTTTATGCCCCTGAAACATATCAGGCAATTTTAGAAGCGGACAAACAGAGTATTCTAAACTTCGGAGGCCATGGTTCAGCCGTAGCGCAGGTGTACAATCATATTATTATGCCGTTGGCCAACGCCCGCGATAAGGAAACACAAGTGCTTTGGGGTATTCGTGATTTTGAATATCGCTTTAAGCGGAAACCTGAAGGCATGTGGCTGGCTGAAACGGCAGTGGATACGGAAACCCTTGAAGTGCTGGCTGCCCATGACATCAAGTTTACAATTCTTGCCCCGCGCCAGGCAAAGGCCGTGCGGAAACTTGGCACTACAGAGTGGACGGCAGTTCATGATCGCACCGTAAACACAACTAAAGCCTACCGATGCAATCTGCCAAGCGGAAAATCCATCGTTGTATTTTTTTATGAGGGTGATATTTCGCAAGGCATTGCTTTTAACGGATTGCTGAATGATGGAAAGGGCTTTGCTGAACGATTATTAAATACATTCAACAGGGATGACAAGAGGCCGCAATTAGTGCATGTGGCCACAGATGGTGAAACATATGGCCATCATCATAAACATGGTGAAATGGCGCTGGCGTTTTGTTTGGATTATATTAAGAAAGGCAAGGAAGCAACACTCACTAACTATGCCCAGTTTTTAGAGCTTTGTCCGCCCGAAGAAGAAGCGCAGATTGTTGAAGACAGTTCGTGGAGTTGTGTGCATGGAGTAGAGCGGTGGCGCGAAAACTGCGGATGTAATTCCGGCAAGCCGGGCTATCATCAACTTTGGCGCAAGCCATTGCGCGCTGCATTGGATTGGCTGCGTGACAGTGTAGAGGTAATTTTTGAGCAGGAAGGGGGTAAGGTTGTTGCCGATCCGTGGAAGGCACGCAACGCTTATATAAATATTGTGCTCAAGCGAAGCGATGAGAACATCACGGGTTTTCTAAAAGAACATGCGTTGCCCGATGCTTCGGCAAACCGCATTTTGCGCATCATGGAAATGCAACGGCATGCCATGCTGATGTACACCAGTTGTGGTTGGTTCTTCGATGAAATTTCGGGGATTGAAACAACGCAGGTAATGCAGTATGCGTGCCGCGTCATTCAATTGGCTGATCAAATTGGCAATGTGAATTTGGAGGAAGAATTTATTAAGCGCCTGGAGGAAGCGCCAGGCAATGTAGCCGCGTATCAAACGGGCGCACTTGTATATAAAAATATTGTGTTGCCTTCGCGCACGAATTTACAACGTGTGGGCATGCACTATGCGGTGGCTTCTATTTTTGAAGATGAGCCGGAAGCGCTTACTGTTTTTAATTACAGCACATCCAACGATTTCTTTTTAAAGAAAGAAGCAGGTGAACAAAAGTTGGTGTTGGGATTGACAAAAGTAAAATCAATTGTTACCCGGTCGGAAAAGAAGTTTGCATTTGCGGTAATCTATTTGGGCAAGCACAATATTATCGGCAACATTTCATTGGAGATGCAAGCAGATGATTTTGCGAGCATGCAATTCAGGATGGTAAAATCCTTTGAAGAGGGCAGGCTGGGGGATGTAATCGGTTTAATGCAGGTTTATTTTGGGCCCGAGAAGTACACGATCTGGCAGCTCTTTCAGGATGAGAAGAGAAAGATACTCGATATGATTTCGCAAGAGAGCATGAATGACCTGGAGCAGTCGTTGCGAAAAAGTTATAATCGCGATTACCCGCTGATCAATGCGCTGGCTAACAACAATATTCCTATCCCGGTTACATATCGAACTACGTTCGAGTATGTACTCAACGCTGACTTAATTAAGATCTTTAAATCGGATAAAATCAATATTAAGGAGATGGAGCGCATTGCTGCTGAACTTGAAAAGTGGAAGTTTAAGATTGAAGACCCAGACAAGCTCGCGCGCCTGGCAGGCGATAGTGTTTTCAGGGAGTTGAACCGTATTAGCAGCGAGCCGGACAATGTAAAGCGGTTGCAACGCCTGAACAGGATGTTTCCTTTATTGCAGAAATTTAAACTTGAACCCAATCTTCACAAAACTCAAAACTTCTATTTTGAGTTTTCAGTGGACCGAATCAGGCAACCCGTGCAAGAGCCGGAATGGGAGGAACAGTTTAAGGTGCTCGGAAAGAATTTGGGCGTGAAGTTGGAGTGAGAATGTAACTTAGATAATTTGAGAAAGGTTGTTACAAAAGTGATTCGTGAGACACGAACCCAGGCGGAGGGATTTTAAGTCTAAAAAAGGACTATAATGACAATAAAATAATAAAAATGAAACATTTATTTTTTTTGTTGACCTTATGCTGGAGTTGCTCTAAGCATAATTTAAACGCACAAAATCATCGACAATTATATGACTATACTGTTACAGCTAAGTTAGTTGGAAAAAGTATTCTTAAAGACACATACGTGTATCTCTTTAAGGATGAGGAAAAGTCGTATAAGGTAATTTCTAATAAAGACTGTGATTTTATAACTGACAATATTTATAATATTGACTTATTACTTTTAAAAAGACCTGAAAATACCATTCCAAATTTGTCAATACAGAACTGTGTTTTTAATAAACGCGATAAAATATGCACAGATATTGAATACACTCATCTTTATAAATTGCAGTCTGATTGTAATGTTGATAATTAGCTTAATCCCCGCCTTTGTTAGTGTTCTTCACCAACAACGGCAAATTCATCCTCAATAAAAAAGTGATATGAAAACGTTAACTTTGGGAATGCAAACCAGCAAAGCCATGGACATAAACATTGAAAAGACGTTACTCATCAAGGAGCTTCAGCAAGTGGAAGATATTTCCCTGTTACAGGCAATCAGGGCCGTACTTCATTACGGTTTAAAAAATGAAGGCCGAATCAGCGTGGAACAATATAATCGCGAATTAGAAGAAGCAGAAGCCAGGATAGACCGGGGGGATTTTTTTACGCAGGATGAAGTAGAAAAGATGGCTAAGGAATGGTGAAAAAATCCAGGATGATAGTATCATGGGATAAACCAGCCTACGCTTCCCTGCAAAAAATTTTTGAGTACATCCGGCAAGAATCGCCAGCCAATGCTGATAAAGTCCGGAAAGAGATTTTAAAAATTACCAGTGGTTTAGTTGATCACCCGGAGCGATACCCGCCAGACAAATTCAAGAAAGATAATCCAGGAAATTATCGGGCCTTTGAAAAATACTCCTATCGCGTGGCCTATAAATACACTGAAAAAGAAATCAAGATTCTTCGCGTCCGCCATGTAAAGCAGGAGCCTCAGAAATACTGATTACTTCCTCGCAACATCTTTCATGAGCGCGGGATTAGAATTAAAATTGAAATAGAAAAGAATAAAATGTAAATGTGATGAAGGTTGGGTTAAAAAAGTTGTTCGCAGAAATGCTTGTTGGTGAGCCGCGCTCATTCCAACGCGGAACACCAACAAGGGCAAAGGGTAAATAATCGAAAGTGTTATGATTAGATACCTGCCGATAGCATTATTAATAATAGCAATTGTGGCTCTCTATGTCATACTGGTGATGTACCAATATGTGGACCGCTCCGTGCTAAATTCTCTAGGTACTGTTTTGGTTATTTCTTCACTTTGGATAAACGCGATAGGCTTAAGAAGAATAGGGATTAGCTCGATCAGGGAAATAACGATTAATCGAGTCAACTTTGTCAATCTAATAACATCACTGATTCTTAGTTATTTTGTTTTTAAGTATTTGACGCCTGGACATTTTGAAGAATTTAAATTTTACTACATAAGTTTAGGGTTGTCCCTACTGTTGTACATTCTTGCGTCAGTTGAATTTGCTAAGAATGAAAAGTAACTCCCCTAAGTTGTTGTTGGTCGCTGACCAACAACGTATAAATAATTGTAGATTGAATCAGAAAAGTACTCAGCGATAATGATTCAAGCAATTCTGTTCGACTCCGAAGGAGTCGAATGTTTATAGGATTTATCTATACCTATAAATATTCGACCCCGTTGGGGTCGGACTGATCACAATCATTATAAATTTTGGAAAACATATTTCTTTGACACGGCACGCATGTCATAAAAGGAAATACACTTTGCTGAAAACGTCTCTAACCGAAATGCGATTAAGCCAACTCCGTCTTCAACTGTAGCTTATCTTCGTTGATGTGCGCGAGTACCCGGAAGGCTGCAAATTGAACGGGCGGTAAAAACAGGAAAACGGCATTATTAAATTAAAGCTGCGCAAAAAATGTGAAGGAGCAGACAAAACGATTGACATTGAAGGCAAGTCGGTGGATGAGGTGAAAGAGAACGTGCTGAATAAGATATAATTTATTGTACCTTTGTTACTCAATCTTTTCAGGTATGGATACCGTTGATATACGCCAAAAGCTTCATCACTACATAGAAACCGCCCAAGATAAAAAGGTGAAGGCTATCTTCGCTATGGTGGAAGATGAGATAGAAGAAACGTACAACTACTGGGATGATGAAACCTTTGTTTCGGAATTGCAACGCAGGGAAAAAGCCTACCTGGAAGGCGTTGCGAAAACATACAGCCTGGAACAAACCGTTGCCCGTGCAAGGCAGGCAGCCGGAAAGAGAAAGAATTGATCACCTGTGAATACCCTTATTGTCTTAGAAGAAGCCGACAGGGAGCTTCGAGATGCAGCAGAATGGTACGAAAGTAAACGCAATGGTCTGGGCTTGCGGTTTATTGAAGTTATCGAGCAGAAATTAAAGATCATCCGTGATCATCCTGAAAGAAACACAAAACGAAAAGGAAATTTTCGGGAAGCTGTTGTTAAAATTTTTCCCTACGTTGTAATTTATACCTTTTATAAAAAGGAAAGAATAATTACAATAAGCTCGATTTTTCACACCAGCCAAAATCCCAAAAGGAAATTCAGGAAAAAACGCATCCGGTAGAATACCGCATCATAGAAAGTCTGCCGCCTGCTAAATAGTCGTTCCTTAAAAACTCATTTTGAGGGAATAGATTTTAGAAACCCGGGTTTATTGGGTTTTTAAGGAATCAATTATCAAAATACGATTAAGCCAACTCCGTCTTCAACTGTAGCTTATCCAAATAATCCCACACCAAGCTGCTGGCACCCAGAATGGGAGCTGCCTGGTTTTGCATAGCAGAAGGAAGCACTTTTATTTTTCCACGGAACAACGGCATCAGGTTGGCTTCCATGTGCTTGATGGTAGGGCGGAAAATTAAATCACCCGCCATCGCCAAACCACCGAATAAAAAGATTGCTTCAGGGTCGGTATGCACTGCGGTTTCCGCCAGTTTCATTCCTAAAATCCGCCCCGTATATTCAAACGCTTCTATGGCTACTACATCGCCACGATGTGCAGCTTCCGAAATCATTTTTGTGTTCAAATCTTCAAAACTGATCCCACGCAATTCACTGGGCTCTAAATGATCAGCTAATAATTTATAAACCGTTCTTTTTATGCCCGTTGCAGAAACATAGGTTTCCAAACAACCGCGCTTTCCGCAATTGCAATACCTTCCATTGGGGTTTACTGAAGTATGGCCCACTTCACCCGCTATACCATGATGGCCATTTAATAACGTTCCGCCACATACGAAGCCGCTTCCCAAGCCGGTGCCAAGCGTTATCACAACAAAATCTTTCATGTTCTTGGCATTGCCATAGATCATTTCTCCTACCGCTGCCGCATTGGCATCATTGGTAAGAATGCATGGCACATTGAATTCTTCCCTGAACATGCTTGCCAACGGGAGA
>CAZNRJ010000215.1:0-6727 GCA_964574945.1 uncultured Ohtaekwangia sp.
TACGTAAATGTGAATTGATTTGCCTGCGGCCCTGAACCATTGCCAGCCGCCATTAAACACGGCTTGCCGGCAGTGCATTCCCCGCTTGTGATCAGGTTTGTATTTAGGATGGTTACCGTAAATGGCGCACACCCCTTTACTTCGTCCACCTGAAAGCGACCCAGGCGGCTGGTGTATTGGGCATGGGAAGCTGTTGCGACAGCAAAGACGATTAAAACAATAAAAAATAGTTTGTGTTTCAAGGATTCCAAATTCTTTTCCACTACCTGTACCCTACAGCATACTTCTTTAAAAAACTTTCCGTGTTTACAATATCCACATGTAATTCGCGGTCTGTTTCTATAAACGGAACAACCTCACGGAAAGTATGGACAAACTGCTCCAGTTCAGGCGATGTTTTCAGCGGTCTTCTGAAATGCAACGCCTGTGCAGCCGTAATTAATTCAATCGCTAAAATTGAATAAAGATTATTAACGATCCGATACGCTTTCGTTGCAGCGTTCGCGCCCATGCTTACGTGGTCTTCCTGCCCGTTGGATGAAACAATGGAATCGACCGATGCCGGTGTGCAAAGTTGTTTATTCTGACTTACTAACGAAGCGGCTGTATATTGAGGGATCATCAGGCCGGAGTTGATGCCCGGATCGGCCACGAGGTAATTTGGTAAATCGCGCGAACCTGAAATCAACTGATATGTTCTTCGTTCGGAGATGCTTCCTAATTCCGCCAACGCGATGGCAAGAAAATCCAATGAAATGGCAAGGGGTTGACCATGGAAATTTCCGGCCGAGATAATTTTATCGGCTTCTGAAAAAATATTCGGATTATCGCTTACTGAATTAACTTCCGTGAGAAAGGTTTGTGTTACATATTCTATGGCATCGGCACTGGCGCCATGCACCTGGGGCATGCAACGGAACGAATACGGATCCTGCACATGTTTTTTTGCTTGCGCGATAATGGCACTGCCTTCTAATATTTTTTTTATATCAGATGCAGTTTTTATTTGCCCGGGGTGCGGACGAATCTGATGGACTAATTCATCAAACGGTTCGATACGGCCATCAAAAGCATCCAGCGAAAGCGCGCCAATTTTATTCGCTAATGCAAGCAAGCGTTGGGAGTGGAGTAAACACCAGGTTCCATACGCACTCATAAACTGGGTACCGTTCAATAACGCTAATCCTTCTTTCGCTCTAAAGTGAATGGGTTCCCAATTCAACAGTTTTAAAACTTCATCGCTGGAATAAATTTTACCCAGGTAGTGCACTTCGCCTAAGCCAATTAGTGGTAAAGACAAGTGTGCAAGGGGAGCAAGATCACCCGAAGCGCCCAGCGATCCCATTTCATACACACGCGGCAGCACGCGTTCATTAAACATTCCAATCAATCGCTCTACCGTCTCGACCTGCACGCCCGAGTAACCATACGACAGCGATTGAATTTTCAGGTACATCATGAGCAAGACAATCTCGCGCGGCACTTCGGGGCCTGTGCCACACGCATGCGACTTCACGAGGTTCTCCTGAAGTTTTTCTAATTGGTCTTTCGGAATGTTTTTATTGTAAAGCGAACCAAAGCCGGTGTTGATTCCATAGATGGGATTAACCGATGAGGTAAGTTTTGCATCCAGGTAATCCCGGCACTTGATAATTTGCTGGCGCGAACTTTCAGACAAAGCAATCTTGGCATGGCCGTGAAGCGCATGATCAAGTTCCTTTAAGGAAAGCGGTTTGTTAGAGATGTGATGGGTAGGCTCCATTTTTAATAGTTGACAGTACTCAGTTAGCAATCGGCAGTCCCGATAGTTATCGGGATAGTGTTTTTAAAATATCTTCAATACTAATTTTCGTCTGCTCTCCCGTCTTCATGTTTTTAAAAGCGAGTAAACCACTTTTCATTTCTTCCGATCCGATCACGATTACATAAGGAATCATTTTTTTATTACCATAGTCTAACTGCTTTTGAATTTTAATTGAGTCCGGGTAAATCTCTGCGGCAATGTTGTTATCACGCAGGGTTTGCAACACCTTTAATCCATACCGCTGGCTTTCAGCATCAAAATGTGTAATCAACACACTGCTTGAGATATGTGCTTCCTGTGGAAAGAGTTTTAGTTCTTCCATGGCATCGAATAAGCGATCGACCCCAAATGAAATACCCACACCCGAAAGTTGTTCTTTCGCACCAAAGGCTTGTGTTAAATTATCGTAGCGACCGCCACCACTCACGCTGCCAATGGCAACATTATTAATTTTTACTTCGAAGATGCAACCTGTGTAATAACTAAGTCCGCGGGCAAGCGAAACATCAAACTCAACATGATCTTCAGTGACTCCGTAGTCTTTTAGTAATTGCAGCACAGCCGATAAATCGGTAATGCCTTTCTTTCCTTTTTCAGAATTTGAAAAACTATTGGTCAACAAGGTAATCTTAGAAGTTGTGCTGCCTTGTGCATTTAAAAGTTCAAAAACTGCCGTCAGGCTTTTATCATCAAATCCTTTGGTGCGCAGTTCTTCCTTAACTTTTTCTTCCCCGATCTTATCCAGTTTATCGATGGCGACAAACAGTGCGGTTTCATTTCCGGCCTGACCGGCAGGCAGGTCTTTTGCCCCTGCCAATTCGGCCAGGCCGGAAAGAATATTACGGTGATTAATCTTGATTGAATAATTTTGAATCGCCAGCGATTTGAATACTTCTTTGATCATTAGAATAATCTCAGCTTCGCAGATTAGTGAATCAGTCCCAACCACATCCGCATCGCATTGATAGAACTCGCGGTACCTTCCTTTCTGCGGGCGATCCGCCCGCCACACAGGTTGAATTTGATAGCGTTTGAAGGGCAATGCGATTTCATGACGGTTCATTACTACATAGCGCGCGAAAGGAACGGTAAGATCGTAACGAAGACCTTTTTGGGAAATATAAGGAGTCAGATTATTGCTTTCAAATAGTTGCAAGATCGTATTTGTAAGAAAATGAGATTCGGAAATGAAATTAAGAAGTAATTCCATTTTATTTTCAGGACTACCACTTAAACTAGTTTCACTAAAAAAACCATCTTCTATTATTTTTGCTACAATGAGATCGGATTGATTTAGTAAAAAATCCTTTAATTGATTTCCATAAATACTTGATGAGAAATCTATCTTATGTACATTTTCAACTAAATCATTCTTTATGATAGGATAGTCTATATAATTCAGTCCAATTTCTTTTTCATTGAGGCTAGAGTTGAATCTACTTGCAAATTGGTTAAGTATACTTTTTACTTTGCTTCCTTCATAGGGATCTATTTCAGAGAATGGCTTCTTAATTTCTTTAAGGTAATCCCCTGAATCTAAAACCCGAAATAACAACTGATCACCTTCTTCCCCATATTTCCCCGTAAGGGTGCTAAGGTTTTCCATGGCGGGGGTTTCCAACGGTTGGAAGCCATATTTTTGAAATACTTTCTTAATAGAATCCAGGATAAACTGGCGTTTGGCCATTACTACCGGACCAAAGTCGCGGGTGCCTTTTGGTAAAGATGGTTTTTCCATAATAAAACAGGGCAATTTAAACAAATATGGCCTCAGACCTGCCTGCCGACAAGGCAGGTTCACGGATTTTATGGGCAAATAGAAATAATCTGCGAATCAGTGGCAATAAATTACAAATCATCCTTATTTTTGCACCCTTTAAAACACAAAGATCATGTCAGTTACCCGATTGAAGAGAAAAGGCCGCAAGGATAAAGCTAAATCAGCCCGCAGAAGAACCGATTTGAAGAATCAAGGCTTTAAGCCCGTGGTTAAGTCTGTGGATATTGAAAAAATCAAAGAAGAATTTAAGGCTAAGTTGGCCAAATAAATTGATCGATTAGTCGATTGTAGAAATTAGCCCCGCGCCTCGCGGGGCTTTTTGTTTTTAAGTCAAATTGGATAAAATTTCATTAATTTAGATATATGGCAGCGCTAAATCAAGGATCCTAAAATTTCTTAATGACTGAAAATCAAAATAAAAGCGCGAATCAAGTTTAATACTGAACTTATTAAGCTGCTTGGTTTAGCAATGCTTGCAACTATCTCCGGAGTTGTCACGTTATTTTATCAAAATCCTTCGTTTGGCAAAACCTTCGTTTTCGGCTTTTTCTATAAGAAAAATATTAACCTGATATCCCAGCTATGACTCTCCTGGCAATTTTGTTTTCTTTAATTGTAACAAGCCTATTTGCATTATTTGCATTATTTGCTGTGCGCGTTTTCAAGGATACTCGTGAGGATAAACCCACACATTGAAAAGCGTGTTGCTTATAAACATCTAAGCAATCGCTCCCCGCTTACCAAGTTCAATCACTTCCATATTTTTTATTTCTTTGCCAATAATCTCAAACCGGAGGATGGTTTTGATGAGATGGAACCCATGCCTGCCTGCCGCACCGGGATTTAGATAAAGCATATTGTTAAAATTTGAATCTTTCTTCACCCGAAGAATGTGTGAATGCCCGCAAATAAAAATATCGGGCACTTTTGATTTCAATACTTTTTTTATCCTCGGATTATAATTTGGCGGGGCGCCTCCAATGTGGGTCATCCAAATGGTAAGTTCTTCGCAGGTAAACCAGGCATCTTCAGGATAGCGCACCTGCATGTCTTTGTCATCGATGTTTCCGAATACGGCCCTGAGGGGCTTAAACTTTTCGAGTTCATCAACCACTGCACAATCGCCAATATCACCGGCATGCCAAATTTCATCGCACGTTTTAAAGTGTTCGAAAATTTTTGGATCGAGATAGTTGTGAGTGTCAGAGAGAAGGCCAATCTTCATGATTGAAAATTAGCTAAATGCCACGAATGCACGAATAAATCATTTGTGCATTCGTGGCTATAAAATTTAGAAGTCATCTCAAAAATACTCTGTCATCGCGGACAGCGTTCCGCGATCTCGAATTTTGAGCTGCAAAACGGGATGCCGGAATAAATCCGGCAATGACATACACTCTTGGAAGTATTTTTGAGATGACTTCTAATAATTCGATTCCTGCGACATGCTTCTCCAGTCTCTGCTCGGTCTCCTGGGTGCAGAAGAATTTGCCGGCTTTGAGGTTGAGTTGTTTGATCGATTTGAATTAGAGGATGAGTGTGAAGATTTAAACGAACCTGTTGTTGGTCGCTTGAATCCTTGCCGTCTTTGCTGCTGTTGTGGCTTTGGCGCTTCAACGGGTTTGCTCAACGCTGACTGGCTCATTGGATAAGGATTGTTTTCGGCAACGGGAACGGGCTTGCCAATCAACTTCTGAATATCTTTCAAATACGCTCTTTCTTCGCCATCACAAAAAGAAATGGAAATGCCGCTTGCCCCGGCACGGCCTGTGCGACCAATGCGATGCACATACGTTTCAGGGATGTTAGGGATTTCATAATTGATCACGTGTGAGAGCTCATCGATATCAATTCCGCGCGCAGCGATATCGGTAGCAACCAGCACGCGAGTCTTTTGTGATTTGAAATTACTTAACGCGCGCTGCCTTGCGTTTTGAGACTTATTACCATGTATCGCTTCCGCAGATATTCCGGCACGGTTCAAATCTTTAGCTACGCGGTCAGCACCGTGTTTTGTACGTGTAAAAACCAATGCCGTATTAATGGCATCATCTTTTAGTAAGTGCAGCAGGAGCGAGCGCTTGTTGTTCTTGTCAACAAAATACATTTCCTGCTTTACGGTATTTGCTGTTGAAGAAGGTGGAGTTACTTCAACCCGAACCGGATTTGTTAAGATTGTATCAGCCAATTTTGAAATTTCTGCAGGCATGGTGGCCGAGAAGAAAATAGTTTGCCGCTTAGCAGGAATGCGGGTGATGATCTTTTTAACATCATGAATAAAACCCATGTCCAGCATGCGGTCGGCTTCATCAAGCACGAACATTTTTAACTGCTCTAATCGCACATAGCGCTGATCCATCAAATCAAGTAAGCGACCCGGTGTTGCAATCAGGACATCCACACCGGCACGTAATGCATCGGTTTGAGAACGTTGAGGTACACCCCCAAAAATTACCGTGTTTTTGATTTTTAAAAGTTTACCATACGCATCGAAGCTTTCGCCAATCTGGATGGCTAACTCGCGGGTAGGCGTAAGGATTAACGTTTTTATTCCGGACGGTGCTTTCTTGTAAAGCTCGTCCTGGTGAAGAAGCTGAAGAATGGGAATAGCAAACGCTGCAGTTTTTCCGGTACCTGTTTGGGCACATCCCAAAAGGTCTTTGCGTTCCAGCAACACAGGAATAGCTTGCTCCTGGATAGGCGTAGGTTTAGTATAACCTTCGGCCTTCAGAGCCTTTAAAATAGGTTCAATGAGATTTAATTTTTCGAATGACATGTTTTGTTTTTAGAATGCACGGTAACCGTGTAATTGTTTAAAGTAAGACGCCTCTTGGCTCTAATTCCGCCTGAGCGGCTACGCAAAAAAGTGTTTTCTGCGGGAATTTGGAGGAGTGATGCACAAAGGTAATCAAATTAATCAGGTGTATCATCATGTGCATGATGTCAACTCTCCAAGAGTTAATGAAACTCTTGGAGAGTTTTGGCAGCGGCTGGTTTCCCGAAAGATTAAGACAGTTCGTGCGAGACAAATTGAAATCTTAGTTAAGCTCTTTCGGATTTCTCCCAGATGACAGTTTGCTGTTTGCGCAGCAGACGGGCCACACCAACAAAAACCGAAAAGTTCATCATGCAGAAATAGTAAG
>CAZNRJ010000216.1:0-5204 GCA_964574945.1 uncultured Ohtaekwangia sp.
CTGATGCGCATGAGTAGAAAAACACCGGCCGCTACCATGGTAGCGGCATGGATTAATGCAGAGACTGGCGTGGGCCCTTCCATGGCATCGGGCAACCAATTGAATAGAGGAAATTGTGCCGACTTGCCGATCACTCCAATAAAAATGCAAATGCCTGCCGCAGTTAACCAAAATGCAGGTATGCTTATGAGGTTTGGATCAGCTATTTCAAGTGTGCTCGACCACGACCACAATATGATTAAACCAATTAAAAAACCGATGTCGCCAATTTTATTTAGTAAGAAAGCCTTTGTTGCCGCCTTGATGGCCGTCTCTTTTTCCTGGTAATGTGCGATTAAACGATAGGAGCTTATGCCTACCAATTCCCAAAAGATAAATGTGATTAGCAGGTTGCTGCTCATCACCAACCCCAACATCGCAAACGTAAAAAATGCCAGCATTCCAAAATACCGCACCTGGTGTTGATCTCCGGCCATGTAACCAATGGAAAAAAGATGTACCAGAAATGAGACACTCGTAACGACCAGCATCATAATACTTGCATTGCTGTCAAGAAGCATACTAAATGCAATTTCTTTTTGGTTGAGGGTGAACCATACCCACGAATAGCTTACTTCATTTCCCTTGCTGATTTGAAAGAACAGCATAGTTGCCAGTATGGAAGCGATCAGCAGAAGTACACTGCTTATCAAAGGTGCCAGCCAACCAAATTTTTGCTTAATAGAAAAACAACCGAATGAAGCAAGCAAAGGAATTACCAGCACACTTACTGTGAGCCAAAACGTAAAAGAATATGCTGCAGCGGCTATCAATTTTTTTCTTTTAGATCGCTGATTTGATCGGGCACTGACGTATGATAATAGTGATATGTTTTTAGGATAATGGCAATACCCACAGCAGCTTCGCACACGGCAACAATGATGATGAACAAAGCAAAGAGTTGTCCGTCCATTCCTTTCTTTTGAAAGTTGAAAAGAACCAGGTTAAGATTAGCTGCATTGAGCATGAGTTCAATACCCATTAACACCACAATGGCATTCTTTTTTGTTACCGCTATTAATAAGCCCGAGCAAAAAAGAAATGCACTTAAATAGAAAAGCAAATCGGGTTTACTCATGACTGCTTTTTTTAAATGAAGAGGCCGTTAGTGCAGCGCCAATCAAAGAAACAAGCAACAGCACCCCGCTGACCTCAAAAGGTGCAGCATAGGTACTCATTAACTGAATGCCTATTTTGCTTGTGTGATTTCCGGTATTCAAATCATTTTGAGTTGCAATAATCGGTGAATCTTGAAATGTGATTACAAGAACTGCTAAAAGGGAAGCTGTTAATAAGATACCCGGTATCCAATTGTGCGATTTGCTTTCAAATGATTTTCCTGAAATCCGGTTAGTGAGCATGATTCCAAAAATCATAAGTACCAGCACACCGCCCGCATAAATAAGCAATTGTGTCACGGCTAAAAACTCAGCCTGCAGCAGACCATAAATTCCGGATAATGAAATAAGGCAAGTAAGCAACGCCAGCGCTGAATAAAACACATTGCGGTTAAGGAGCATCACCAGCACACTCACAATTGAAAATCCAATAAAGAGATATAGGATTATTTCCTGCATCATGGTTGGGTAGGAGGTTTTATGCGAGGCTTAAAAACAGGTTTTGCAGCGGATGGTTGAACGGATGGATTAGATGCAGTTGGAGCAACCACTTTATTTTTTTGATGTTCGTCCCATTCTTTTTTCTTTTCTTCAATTTCGGAAGGCTTCATATTCCCGAAAGGGAAATTGTGATCGGTTATGTCAAACGTAGGGAAGTCATACTCTTTTGTCATGGTGAGACATTCGGTAGGGCACACCGTTGTGCATAGCCCACAGAAGCAACACTTGCCCATGTCAATATCAAATTTGGCTGCATAAATTCTTTTTGACGTGCCATCGGAAGTTTTGCCAAACTCTTCAGGTGATCGAATGGGTTCAATTGTGATGCAGTTAACCGGGCATACCTTAACACACTTATCGCATACGATACAATCTTCAATTTCATTGTGAAGTTTGTAGCGGCCATTGTCAGGCACGGGAATGCTTTCAAAAGGATATTGAACCGTTGCAATGCCGCTTTGATGATCAAAATAACCTTCTTCCTGGATGGAAATCTTGCTTCTGCCCTTCCTGGATTTTAACAGGTGAGAGAATGTAAGCGCAAGCCCTTTTGTAAGGGATTTCACAGCGAAGGCTATATCCGACCAATACGTGTGTTTCTTTTCCATTCTATTAGTAGCTGATGTTACGCAGCATAAGCGTCAAGACACCTTTGAGGTGTCAGACGCCTTTCAAAACTTAATGCATAGGCGTCAAGACACCTTGAGGTGTCAGACGCCTACAAAACTTAATGCATAGGCGTCAAGACACCTTTGAGGTGTCAGACGCCTTTCAAAAACTTAATAACAAAAATAGAAGGAAATTACTAAAGGCTTGTGTATTAGGCTTTCTTAATAGTGAAATAAAAAGTACTGCCCTTACCTTCTTCACTTTCGAGCCAGATTTGGCCGCCATTTTTTTCGATAAACTCTTTACATAAGATCAACCCCAGGCCGGTGCCTTTTTCGTTGGCAGTGCCACGCGAGCTATAACCGGTGGTTTTGTCGAACAGCAGCTTTTGCACTTCCGGGTTAATTCCTACCCCGTAATCCTTTACCGCCAGCACATAAAAGCTTCCATCTTCTTTGGCTGAGATTTCGATTGACCCGCCTCTTTCCGAAAACTTAATTGCATTAAGGATGAGATTTCTAAAGACGAGATTGATCATGTTTAAATCGCCCCAGCCAAATAACCCGGCTTGCACCTGGTTAACTAAGTTCATTTCCTTGAGGTGAAGCGATCTCACTAAGGTGAAATTTTCATTGATCACTTTGCTTAGCTCAATTTTTTCGGGCTGTATTTTGAGCTTGTCCATTTGAAGGAGCGCCCAATCCAGCAGGTTGTTAATCAGCGTGCGGGTGTGATTAAACTGAACGCGCATTTCCCGGGTAAGAGTCGAAAACTCTTCCTGTGTTATTTGTTTGTTACTGAGCAAGTCTAAAATTCCTGATAAGGCATTGATGGGTGAGCGCAAATCGTGAGAGATAATGGAAAAGAACTTGTCTTTCACCTGGTTGAGTTGCTCCAGTTCTGCACTTCGCTTTTTGATTTCTTCCTGATGTTCGATCAGTAATTTATTAATGCGTTTTCTCCGCTGCCCGCTTCGGTGAACGGTGAAGAGTAAGATGGCAGTTAACGCCACCACTACCACAAGAATGTTCCTGAGAAATTCTTGTTTTCTTAGTTCACTGTCCTGTTCAGAAGTTACCTTGCTCAGGTTTGCAATTTCAGAATCTTTGTTTTCAGTTTGAAAGCGTAACTGGTCCTGGAAAACTTTTTCAACCATTTCCTGGCTAAAGAGCGAGTCTTGCATCGCCTTGAAATTCTTATGAAAAGCCAATGCGCTTTCAAAATCCCCTTTCCTTTCCGCGAGCTTTGAAAGCTTTTGATAGCAATCAATTTCCATTCGTTCAGCGCCAAGTTCCTGCGCTGTTTTCAAACTTTCCTCGATCAGCACCTGCGCTTCATCAAACTTTTCTTGTTCAATAAATACCTGGCTGATCCCTAAATTAACTTCTGCAGCTCCAAACTCGTTGCTTGTTTTATTGTAAACCATGATAGCGGTGTCATAATACAACAAAGATTTTGGTAAGTCTCGTATAACATAATACAGATGTGCAAGGTGGGTTAACGCGCGCGGTTCAATAACGGTTAGCTTTCGTTCCCTGATTTTTTTTAGTGCCTTGAATAAATATTCTTCCGCTTTGTCGTAATCTTTTTTCCGGCAATACACATCGCCCATTGCATCCAGGTCGTAAGCGATCCCGTCCAGGTCGCCTATCGCTAAAGAGATTTGCGAACTGATTTTAAAATGATCTAAGGCTAAATCATATTGACCTAAGTCACTTAGCACGGTGCCAATGTTGTGGATAGCAATTGTCATTTTTAGCGAATCGCGAATGGCGCGAGCTACCCGATACGACTGGGTGAAATAATAATAAGCCTCGTCATATTTCCCCAGGTCTTTATAATCATTCCCTAAAAAACCCAGCGTTTCGGCAATGGCAACGCTGTCTTTTTGTGCAATAACCAATTGAAGGTTTAGATTATCATATTTCATGGCAGTAGCATAATCACCACTTATGGTTGCCAGAAATGATTCTTGTCCGAATGCTTTTGATTTTCCCCAAACCCATTGTTTCTTTTCAGCGATCGCAAGCGCTTGCGCTGAATACGTTGATGCTTTGGTTAAATCTTTGTATTGATTTTCCTGTGAGAGCTTAATGAGTGTCAACAACCGGACAGAATCAGAGGGTGAGTTTCTTAAAATATTTTCTAAACTATCCAGTTTGGTTTGGGCAAAAGAATTTAACTCTCCAAGCAGAATAAAGAAAACAAAAAGGGATATGTTAAATCTTGATGTTACCACAACAATAATTTCCAAAGTGAACAAATAAGCAATACAAACAAAGCAACCGGGGTCAATAGTTTCCAGCTCAAAGAAGTAAGCTGGTCAATGCGCATGCGCGGATACGTCCAGCGAACCCAAATTTGTAGAGCAACTGTAAATACCGTTTTTGAGATTAACCAAAAAATTCCCCACAGGTGTAAGCTCAATGAACCAACAGTTCCGGTTGTCCAGTTTGCCAACGTTAATGAGCCAATATTTGGTAATGGCGTGTTCCAGCTTCCCCAGAATAAAATAACACCCACAAAACTTACCAGCAACATCATGGCATATTCGGCAAGCATAATAACGGCCCAGCGAAACCCTGAATATTCTGTTTGAAACCCGGCCACCAATTCAGACTCTGCTTCAGGTAAATCAAATGGCGCCCGGTTGCTTTCCGCCAGCGATGCGATAAAGAAAATCAGCCAGGCAAAAAACAGGATGGGCATTCGAAACACATTCCATGTCAGGAAACCTCCGGTTAGTGTGACATCCACACCCAACGATTTTATACCAAACAGAAAATTGGTTTGATCAGTTAATATCCCTTGCTGAAAAGAAATTTCTTGCAGGTCGAGAGTTTGTGTGAGCACACAAACGCATAATACCGATAAGCCCAAAGGTACTTCGTATGAAATAATCTGCGCTGCCGAGCGAAGCGTACCTAACATACTATA
>CAZNRJ010000216.1:5214-6721 GCA_964574945.1 uncultured Ohtaekwangia sp.
GTTAGATGCCCAGCCTGCTACAATAATGCCGATCACATCTAATGAAATGACAGCCAGTAAAAAGAAAAGTGCAGACGAAAATGGCGAAGTTGCCCAGGCCGGTGATAGCGGCACAAAACTGAATCCTAAAAAAATGGGAACAAAAATTAACAAGGGTGCAATTTTAAAAAGGGGCTTACTGGCGGATGCGGGTACTATGTCTTCCTTTTGAAGTAGCTTAAGCAAGTCGGCAACAGTTTGTAGCAAACCATAATACCCAACTTCCATAGGCCCAAGCCGATCCTGCATAAATGCCGATATTTTGCGCTCAGCATACACCACTAAAATGGTATAAAGCACTAAAAAGGGAAGTATGAAGTATAAAGTAGAGAGCACAGTCTTCTTCTATTTAAGGTTCAAATTTCACGGTTTTAAATGGATTAAAACTTACCGATTTACAAAAAACCCTACATACACGGTTTTTCTTAGCATTCAATTCCATAATGGATGCCGCTCCAACGTGACTTTTTGGTGGAAAAACAACCGGGTTGATGCCTCAAAGGCTTCCGTATAGTCGGAAACAAAAAAATGATGATCGGGTTCTCCGCCAGGGTTCAGTAAGTTATTCTCAGTAAGGTAATTGGCCAATGCTTCGGCCACCACAATAGCAGAATCCAATACATGTACTCCACCACCCAAAAAGGCAGCAATCTCCTTCTTGATAAGCGGGTAGTGCGTGCATGCCAAAACCAATGCATCAATGTCCTTGAGGGAAGGATCATCCAGGTATTGAGAAATTATTTCGTGACTGATCTGATTGTTAAAGAAGCCCTCCTCAATCATAGGCGCCAGCAAAGGGGTAGCTAAGGATTGTAATGAGATATTTTTCTTTGCCTCTCCAATTTTTTTAGAATAGATACCGGATTGAACCGTTCGCTTGGTTCCAATCAGGCCAACTTTTTTATTTTCATAGTTGTGCGTAACCAGTTCAACCATGGGGTCGATTACATTAATAATGTGTGCATCTTTGCGCACGTACTCTTTCAGTAATTCATAAGCTGCCGAGCTGGCGGAGTTACACGCGATCACAATTACTTTGCAACCCTTCTTTAAAAGCACATCGGCAATTTTTATCGAGTAAGCTTGTATCGCTGCTTCCGATTTATCACCGTAAGGCAGGTGAGCCGTGTCGCCAAAATAGATCATGTTTTCGTGTGGAAGCGTTTGCCGGATTGCATGCGCTACGGTAAGACCGCCAATGCCACTATCAAATATTCCAACAGGTGCGGTTACTTCATTTTTCATCAATCTCAAAAATAGCTGCAATTGATGGGAATTTGTAATATTGCAGTCAAACTTTAAAAGATTACTACCATGGCCTATAACCTGCTAAAAGGAAAATTGGGAATTATTACCGGAGCGTTGGATGAAAACTCTATCGCCTGGAAAGTTGCACTGCGTGCACATGAAGAAGGCGCAAAATTTGTGTTGACCAATGCACCCATGCGCATGGCAATGGGTGCATTGG
>CAZNRJ010000217.1:0-6719 GCA_964574945.1 uncultured Ohtaekwangia sp.
CAGCGGTTAATTGAGCACTCAGTGCGCGGTATGCTTCCAAAAAACAGCATGGGCCGCGAAGTGTTCAGAAGCTTGCATGTGTACACTGGCACAGAACATCCGCATACAGCACAACAACCAAAAGAATTAAAGTTCTAATACATGGAGATTATTAACACCATCGGGAGAAGAAAGACTTCAATTGCCAGGGTTTATGTAAAGCCAGGCAATGGTCTGATTATCGTAAATGAAAGAGAACTTAATGACTATTTTCCGTCAGAGATTCTTCGCACCACTGTTAAGCAAGCGCTTACTATCGTAAAAGCCGATGGCCAGTATGATGTAACAGTAAATGTAGAAGGCGGTGGAAATAAAGGCCAGGCTGAGGCGATCCGTTTGGGTATTGCCCGTGCGTTGGTTACAATTAATACAGAGCACCGTCCTCCATTAAAGAAGGAAGGTTTATTAACCCGCGATTCGCGCATGGTGGAAAGAAAGAAGCCAGGACGTGCAAAGGCGAGAAAGAAATTCCAGTTCAGCAAGCGTTAATAGAAACAGCATGGCAGAAAAAATAACAACCGAGAGTTTAATGGATGCAGGTGTTCACTTCGGGCATCTTACCCGCAAGTGGAATCCGAAGATGGCAGAGTACATTTTCATGGAAAACAATGGCATCCACATCATCGACCTTAATAAAACAATGAAGTGTCTTGAGGAAGCAACCTTTGCCCTTAAGAACATTGTTCGGTCTGGTCGTAAGATCATGTTTGTTGCTACCAAGAAACAAGCGAAAGATATTATCAATGCAGAGGCTACCCGCTTAAACATGCCGTTCGTTACAGAGCGTTGGTTGGGTGGTATGCTTACTAACTTTGCTACCATTCGCAAATCATTAAAGAAGCTTGCGCAGATTGATAAGCTGATGAAGGATGAAGCTTTCAACAACCTGGCAAAACGCGAACGCTTGATGATCACGCGCGAGAAGGCAAAGCTTGAGAAATTGTTAGGTGGTATTACAGATCTTAACCGTTTGCCTGCCGCACTTTTCGTGATTGACGTAAAGCGTGAGCACATTGCAGTAGCGGAAGCGATGAAATTGAATATTCCGGTGTTTGCTATGGTAGATACCAATTCAGACCCTACGAATATTGACTTCCCGATTCCTGCTAATGACGATGCATTTAAGTCTATCTCGTTAATTGCCGGTCACGTTGGTCATGCAATTGAAGAAGCGTTGATGGAGCGTAAGAAGGATAAAGAAGAAGCTGGTCAGAAGAAGGAAGAGGACGAGAAACGCAAAGTTGACGAAGCTGTAGAACAATAAGAGTCAGTTGACAATCCCGATAGTTATCGGGACAATTGACAAAGATGTTGTCAACTGTTATTTGTCAATTGCCGATTTAGATTTGATAAAAACATCGGCTAAAACAGTCGATGTTTTGTTTTTTATATATAGGTGAATTTTAAACTAATATTATATGTCAGCAATAACCGCACAAGATGTAAACAAGCTGCGCACCATGACCGGTGCCGGTATGATGGATTGTAAAAAAGCGCTTACCGAAGCCGAAGGCGATTTCGAGAAGGCGATTGAGATATTGAGAAAGAAAGGACAGAAAGTTTCAGCAAGCCGTTCGGACAGGGATACGAAAGAAGGATCTGTGTTTGTAAGAACTTCTGCTGATAACAAAGAAGCCGTGTTGATCGCATTGAATTGCGAGACTGACTTCGTAGCGAAGAATGACGAGTTTCAAAAGTTAGGAGAGTTGATTGCCGATACTGCTTTTTCAAAGAAGCCAGCCACTACCGAAGCGCTATTGGCTGAGAAGGTTGAGGCGTTAACGATTGCTGAACGCATTACTGAATTGGTTGGTAAAATTGGCGAGAAGCTGGAAATCAGTTCGTTCATTCACATGACAGGCGAAGCCGTAGTTCCTTACATTCATGCAGGAAGTAAATTGGGCGTGTTGGTTTCCCTTAAAGGGGTTAACGGTAAAGATGTAATTGAAGCTGGAAAGGATGTTGGGATGCAAATTGCAGCGATGAGCCCGGTAGCAGTAAATGAAAATGATGTTGATAAAACGATCATTGAAAAAGAATTGGAGATTGCCAAAGCACAAATTATTGCTGAAGGCAAGCCTGCTAACATGGTTGATAAAATTGCCCAGGGGAAATTGAATAAGTTTTTCAAGGACAACACATTGTTGCCACAACCTTTCGTGAAGGACAACTCTAAAACAGTTGCGCAATACCTGGATAGCGTTACGAAAGGATTAACAGTAGCGGAGTTCAAACGCGTTGCGATTGGATAATGAAATTTTTTCCTACAAAAAGGATCAAAGGGGAGCAACTTGGCTCCCCTTTGTTATTTACTCACTTGAGGTAGAAAATACCCTTCAATCTAGCTTCCTCCCAAGGCCTTTGTTTTCCTTCCGAAAGTCTCTCCACGTTATTGCGTGTGTTCATAAAAATATCTTCAATTCGCTGAGAAGTTTGCAGTTGTTTAAGTAGTTCCCCGGTGTACAGCCCATTCGAACCTGTTCCATCTGAGGCGACAGAACCAGGGTCAGTTGAATATGCAATCAGTGTTCCACTCGGAGCATTAGCACGAGCAAGACCAGCACCTCCTCTTTTCCCAGCAGGGAAAGGGTTGTTCCGGCAGGCATCTAAGATTACCATATTGAGCCCCTCATCATTGGCAAACTCCATTGTGTTTAACACGCCTGTAAGCGGAATACATTTTTGCTTGATGTCCAAATGAGATTTAATATCCGCATCAATAGGTACTAAGAAATTTATACCATCAACCTCAATTCCGTGTCCAGCATAAAAGAAAATGGAAACATCTACGTCTTGTATTTTATCACCGAAAGCGTAAATGGAATTCTTCATTCTTTCATAGGTTGAATTTTCCAGTAGAATTACCTCAAAGCCTAAATCTTTAAGTGTTCCCGCCATGCTTTTAGCATCGTTTACCGTATTTATTAGTTTACCGGTCGCATTGTAGTCGGCATTACCAATTACCAGTGCTACACGTTTTTTATAATCATTCCTTGACGAAGTTTGGCTAAGCTTTTCAGATACTTTGGGTTCGCAATTGATATAGATGTCTTTTTGAATTACTCCTGCAGAAGACCCCATTGCGGCCACTCGAATTCTGTTTTTGCCAGGGGTAAGTTCTAAGGGAGTTGCGAAGGATCCGTCTGCATCAAATGAGACATTTTGATCATTTACAAAAAGTGTGTTGATGCGATCAAGTCCTTCTATTTTTCCCTGCAGTGTTAGTAAAGTGCTGTTCACGGTCTCCTCCCCATAGTTTCGGTTAACAGGCGGATTGGTAATTTTTATTTCCGAAGGGTTGTTACGAATGACATCGTATAGATACAGAGTGCCGACTACAGAGCCAATAGCTAAAACACTTCCATCTTCAGAGAGGACTATGCTGCTTGCCTTTTCATCAATGGAAGCTCCCTGTTTTACTTCACCCTTGTCAAGGTTAATGAGAAAGATGGAACGTGTGTCATCGCAGAAATACGAAATGCTTGAAGAAGTCGGCCCCATGCACATTCCGTCTACACGATACTGGAGGGGCATTCTTTTCCGTTCTTGTCCGGTTGTCCAATCGTAACTAATGAGAACATTTCTGCGTTCCGGTTGCTGTCCTGACTTTAAACCACCCTTTGGAATAAAGACTTCCTGCATGCCGACTACAAAGAAATCTGCCCCACGGCTACTTGCAGCCGCATGAATAACTGACCGCGAATCGACATATGCGCCACTCTGCAATTTTAATTCTCGCAGGAAACGCTGGTTAATAATTTCCCAACTAAATGTACTGCCAATATTATTGATAACGGCTAGTTGCTGGCCAAAACGATCAAAGCCCATGAACAATGGATTTTTCACATCACCAACGATTGCCATACGAGACTGTATCATGTTAGCACGCAAATCGTAAACTTCAATAGAACCTTGCTTACTTAGACTGGTGATAAAAAGTTGGTTGGGATCCAATGAAACAAGCCTTGGATCACTAAAGCGATGTGTTCTTTCGGTTTTAGAATAATCCTTAAGTGAGTATTCTGTGAGTTCGCCATCTGTATTTACTGCAATGAGCATATTGTTGCTAGTATGGAAATTCAACAGAAGACACTTACCCACTCCATTTAATGTATGCACAACGCTATTGCTTTCGGTACTATATATAGTGATACTACCTTTTGAATCGCCTGAGGCAATTATCTTTCCATCGTTGGAAATGGCCAGCTTGTAGATACTTTTTTTTGGTGTTACTATGTACTTACCTAAAGGAGCTAGAAAAATATCTTGTGAGAACGCTTGCTGCTTTGAAAAAATAGTGAGCAAACATATTAGCAGGGAAACAAAAATTTTCATTCAGTTTTTTAAGCTAAGACGAATCATTATTTTGTTCAAGTTTCTGGAAGATTGGAAAGTCAGGCTTTAGTTTGTCTTTTTACCCAAAACTACACCCAAGCCAAAAAAGACTTGAAATTGTCCTCCCTCACCAACAGCCAACTCTTCACCATTTACCTTGGAAGAAAGGTTGGTAGCATAGTTTACGTTGGCGTCTAAATTTATTCTTTCATTTAAGAAATATTTTGCACCTGCTTTTCCACCAATTCCATAAAATGAAACGGTAGTGTTCCCTGAATATACCACTTGATCTCCATTTTGACCAGTTTTTGAATCCAAGTTGGAGATGCTTTGGTTGATTGATCCTAAAAGGCCAACATACGGAAGCAGCTTTGCACCTTTAGTTAGAAAATTGTAGTTACCGAAAATATTCAATCCGTAAACAGAAGTAAGGGAGGACTTTGAGGTAATAATTGATGTTAGTGGAGCAAGGCCAGCAGAGATATTGTTTGTGAAAAATCTTTCTACGGAAATTAGGCCAGTGATATTCATGTTTTGCGGTGATCCGGATTGCATGGTGAATGAGGAACTAAGTCCAATGTTCCAGTCACCTTTTTGAACTTGAGAATAACTCTATTGCAAGAGAAAACAGATAATAAGACTATCAATATTGCTAAAGGATTGAATCTAATAGTTATCATATTTTAGGTTTAAATTCTGGTATTCCGTACCAATGTAGTTATAATGAGGGTAAAAAAAAATACCCATAAATGGGTATTTTGTAAATCCGATTTTAATCCCATATTGCAAATGCCATAATAAAAAACCTATGAAATATTTTAAACTAAAATGGATTTACTTGGTAATCCTTACCGTTAGCTTTTGTTGGCTAGGCAGTTGCAGTGATGAAATTGTACTCGTTGAGGAAGTTGACAGGACAGAACTTGATAGTCTTGATAACTTGATTCAGGTTACAACAGAGGATATAACTGCCGCTAAGATTGCTAACGATGCTTTAAAAAGAAGAGTGGATTCCCTTACCACTGTTTTAACCGCTGCGGGAAGTGCTAGTTCTTCTAATCCTGATGTGGTGTATACTGTACAGGTCATCAATGGTGGTGAATCCTATATTAATGGACGAACTAGTTCATTGGCAAATGCGGTCGTAACCGTATCTCAGGGAAACACGGCTACTCAATTGACAACCGACAATACGGGGATGGTAACATTCCCGGCAATGAATGACGGAATTGTTTCTGTTACAGTGGAGATTGATAACTATGCTGATGTTTACATGATCGTTGATTTGAGAGACAATGGTGCTGACCCTAGATCCACAAACGCAACGTATCGCAATGCTTCTACGCAAGTTATGGTTTTTCCTACTTCTGGAAAAGATATGTTTACGATTTCAGGGGTAGCCTACTACAATCAAAACACGACTAATCTTCATACAGATTCACAAAATGATCCGAATCATCCCCTTACTGGGAATGCCATATATGAAACGGTGCCAGCCGGAAGTAATTTTTCGATTAGGTGCACACCCAATTCTATACCCTTAAATCATACCAGGCCAGGAAAGATTTTACAAGTTGTTTATGCAGGATTAGAGCGAGTAGCTGTTACTGGAAGTAACGGAGTTTATTCGGTTAGTGTTCCGGCTATTCTTCAAACTGCTGGCACAAGTTTCTTTAGTTATGTTGGGCCTAACCTTGTCTCTGCAATCAGTGGGACAAGACAAACAAATACAGGAAATTCAAATTATACCTGGGTTCCAAGTCAGTTTTGGCCACAAAGCTTGGCTCAAATGGTCTTCTACCCAGGAGGGAAATCATTTACCGATCTTTACTACTTTTAACTTAATATTGGAATTATGAAAAATGTACTAATCAAGATATTTTTTATTTCTACGGCATTGTTATTAACACAATGTTTTGAAGAGTTAATCGAAAAAGTTGAGGTTATCCCATACGATAAGATCGAGGAAAAACTTAAAGAATTAAGAACTCTTCAAAAAGAGCTAAATGACGAGACAGTAAAAAGGGTAGATTTTCAAGCTCAAATAGCTAAAAAAATAGCTGAGTTAAACTCATTAATTCCTCCTGGAAATGTGCCATTGACTTATTCCATTGGAATTTTTTCCACCATTCCTCAAATCCAGTTGGGCATTTCAAATGCGGTGGTTACTATTCACATCAGAGATAAGGTAATTACAGCTACCTCCAATTCAAGTGGTCAAGTTGTGTTTAAGGATTTACGATCAGGCGTTGCCCTTGTGCATATTACACACCCTGATTACACTGATGTAAATTTTGTGGTAGATCTTTTGGTTGATGTAGCAGCAACGGCAGATGGGACCAAAA